>QNBY01000033.1 GCA_003644275.1 Planctomycetota bacterium | reverse complement strand
GCTCCACCGTCACCGCTTCGCCTCCGCAGGCGGGGCAGGGCGCGAACAGGTCCTCCGCCTCCGTTTCCGCGCCGCAATCGAGACAGCGAAGATACGCGGGGACGTGCTCCACCACGAGCTCGGCCCCCTCGGCGGCGGTCCCCTTGGAGAGCACGGAGAAGGCGAAACGGAACGCCTCCTCGTTCAGGCAGGAGAGCCTTCCCATCTCCACCACGAGCCGCACCACCCGCCCGCCGCCCGCGTTGCGCGCGGCCTCCAGCTCCGCCAGCTCTATCAGGTGAGCGGCTACCGTGGCCTCGTGCATCGTTCCTCCGCGCCGAAGACCGCCTACGCTATCTCTCTCGCCGCCGCATCGAGCCTTCCTCTCAACCCCTCGTCGAGCGGAGCGCCGAAGGTGAAGGGTCCCTCCACCAGCACGGCGAACACCCTCACCTCGGAGGGCATCTTCAGGCCCATGCGGCGGCATATCTCCATGCCTTCCAGCAGGCCGAAGGAATGTCCGGATGCCCCAGCCTTGCCGGGCGAGGCGGCGAGCTCCACCTCCACCACCTCACCTGCCTCGCCCGGGCCGCCTGCCATGGCGTCCACCACGACCGCCCTGTCGAATCCCTCGAGCAGGTCCAAGAGTTCGAGACCGCCCGCTTCGCTCTCCCTCAGCTCCACTTCCGGCGGAGCCGCGGCGGCCACCAGCCGCGCCGTCTCCAGCCCGGCCGCGTCGTCTCCCATGAGGGGGTTGCCCACTCCGACTACGACCGTCCTTCCCCGTGCGGGGGCGCTCACCGCCTTATCACCTTCACGAGCTTCCCGTCGGGGCCGTGTATCCGCGCCTCGAGCGGCATCATGCCCGGCAGGGCGTGCGTGGCGCAGGCGTGGCAAGGATCGTAGGCGCGGAAGGCCATCTCCACCATGTTCAGTATGCCGTCGTCCACCTCGCCGTTCTTTATCACGCCCTTCGCCGCCTTCTCCACCGACATGGCTATCGGCGCGGCGTTGTGGTTGGTGGCGACCAGCAGGTTCACCCTCGTGAGTATGCCCTTCTCGTCCGTCTCGTAGTGGTGTATGAGGGTGCCGCGCGGCGCTTCCACTATCCCCACGCCGACGCTGGGCTTCTCCGTGGGGTTGTTCCGTATGTCGGGCGAGGTGACCTCGTCGTCCTTCAGTATCTCCACCATCCGTTCGGCGGCGTTCTGGGCCTCCACCAGCCGCGCCCAGTGGAAGGCCAGCGTGCAGTGGGCGGGCTTGCCGCCGAGCACGTCGTACATCTTCTCGTAGGACTCCTGCGCCAGCGGCGTGGACATGCCGTCCGACACGTTCAGCCGCGCGAGCGGAGCCACTCGGAACACGCCGCTCTCCTTGCCGTCCGTGAACCCCTTCCAGCCCACCTTCTTCAGGTAGGGGAAGGTGATGTAGCTCCAGGGCTCCACGTGTTCCGCTATGTAGTCGGCGTAGTCGCGCGGGGCGAACCTAGCGACTTCCTCGCCCTCCGGATCCACCACTCGGACCATACCCTCGTAGTAGTTCGGCCGGTTCTTCTCGTCCACGAGCCCCATGTAGTAGGTGCGGTGGGCGTAGGCGTCGCTGAGGATGAGGTCCACGTATTCCTTGTTCTTCAGCACTATGTCGTCGAACGCCTGGAGGGCGAACTTGGAGAACTCCACCGCGTCCTCGGCGGTCTTCAGGAACTCCTCCCGTTCCTCCTCGCTCATCGGGCGCGACACGCCGCCGGGGAGCCCGAACACCGGATGCACCACCTTGCCGCCCAGCGTCTCGATTATCTTGCGGGTGCGCTTGCGGGTGAGTATCACCTGCTTGCCTATCTCCAGCCCCACCTTCGCTATCACGCCGAGTATGTTCCGTTCCGCCTTCGGCGCCTTGGGGCCCACTATGAAGTCGGGGCCGCCGAGGAAGAAGAAGTGCAGGTAGTGGTCTTCGAGCATGAAGGCGTTGTACACGAGCTCCCTCAACAGCTTCGCCGTGCGGGTGGGTTCCACCCTCCACAGGTCGTCCAGGCACTTCGTGGAGGCCATGTGGTGGGCGGTGGGGCACACGCCGCAGATGCGCGGCGTTATGCGGGGCATCTCCTCGGCGGGACGGCCGAGGCAGAACGTCTCGAACCCCCTCAATTCCGGCACCTGGAGGAAAGCCCGTTTCACGTTCCCCTGTTCGTCGAGGAATATCTCTATCTTGCCGTGCCCTTCGAGGCGGGTTATGGGGTTTATGGTTATCCTCTTTACCATCACTCGTCCTCCCCGTTGTAGGCCCTGCGGCGCAGAAGGGATTTAGGCAGGCTGAAGCGGTAGAAGGTGCCCAAGGGATCCACCAGCTCGTCGGCGAGCTCGCGCGCCTACTCCTCGTCGTCCGCGGCGAACAGCGGGGCCGAGCCGGAGAGGAACTTCGTCCCCTGGTCGGCGGCCTCCGGGGTGGGGCCGAAGCAGCCGCGGCAGGGCATGTTGGCGTGGATGCACCGCTCGCCGCAGCCCGACCGCGTCACCGGCCCCATGCAGACGTAGCCCTCGGCGAGGAAGCACTTCTCCGGGTCCGGCGTCTCGAACGCGACGCGACGCAGCTTCTCGATCCGCACCACGTCCGGCTTGCTCTCGTTGCGCGGGCAGCTCTCGCACAGCGCCTTGTCCGGCGCGAGCACGCTCCCCTTCGGCGGGAGCTCCCCGGCCAGTATCGCCTGCACCGCGCCGAGTATGTTCTCCGGCGGCGGCGCGCAGCCCGGGAGGTAGTAGTCCACCTCTATCACCTCGTCGAGCGGCAGCGCGTCGTGCAGGAACTCCGGCAGCTCGAGCTCGTGCCCGTCCACCTCCGAGACCGTGCGCGGGAGCACCCGCTGCGGGTTGTCCGCCGTGGGGGAGCGGAAGTACTTGTTCTCGAATATCAGCTTCCGCGAGACCGCGTTGGCGAGGCCCGGGATGCCGCCCAGGTGGGCGCACGACCCGAAGGCCACCACCATCTGCGACTTGCGCCTGAGCAGCTTCACCCATTCCTCGTGCTCGGTGAGGCGCACCGCGCCGTTGATGAAGGAAACGGCTATCTCGCCGTCCTCCAGAGCCTCCACGTCGCTCAGCTTGAAGTCGAGCGCCACGGGCCAGAGCACGATGTCCACGGCCTCCACGACGCCGAGTATGTCCTCCGCGAGGTCCACCACCGCTTCCTCGCAGCCCCCGCAGGACGCGCACCAGTAGAAGGCGACCTTCGGCTTAGACATTTGCCACCTCCCGCTTTCCTTGCTGCACCCCGTCCTCGCGGGGGGCCGTGCGGCCTTTCCAGTCGAGCGGGCCGAGGGCGCGGACGGTCTCCGTCAGCTCGCTCACCACGCGCGCGAACTTCTCGCCCTCCGCGGCGGATATCCACTCCAGGCGCACCCGCTCGGGCTCTATGCCGAACTGCTCCAGCATCTTCAGAAGCAGCGGGTAGCGGCGGAAGGCCCGGAAGTTGCCCTCCTGGTAGTGGCAGTCGCCCGGATGGCACCCGGCTATCAGCACTCCGTCCGCCCCTTCCGCGAGGGCCTTCACCACGAAGGTGGGGTCCACCCTCCCGGAGCACATCACCCGTATGGGGACCAGGTTGGGCGGGTATTGCAGGCGGCTTATGCCCGCGAAGTCGGCGCCGGTGTACGAACACCACCGGCAAAGGAACCCGACGAGTTTCGGCTCGAACTCCCCGTTCTGCATCTCACGCTCCCTTCGCTGCGAGCAGGATTCCTTCTATCTCGTTCACTATCTGGTCGTCCGCGAAGTTCTCCTGGAAGGCCGCGCCGGAGGGGCAGCTCGCCACGCAGGTGCCGCATCCCTTGCACAGCTCCTTCACCACTACGGAGACGTTCTTCTCGGCGTCGAACTCTATCGCCGAATACGGACAGTTCGCTATGCACACCTTGCAGCCGCTGCAGAGCTCCTCCACCCTGTCGGCGGTGACGGGCTCGAGCACGAACACCCCCTTGTCCATGAGGGAGAGAGCACCCGCCGCGGCCGCCGCGCCCTGCGAGACGGCGTCCGGTATGTCCTTCGGCCCCTGGCACGCGCCCGCGAGGAATATCCCGTCCGTGGGCGTGTCCACCGGCGCGAGCTTCGGGTGTTTCTCCATGAAGAAGCCGCCGTAGGTGCAGCTCAGCGACAGCATCCGGGTGAGCTCGTCCGCCCCCTCCGCGGGCTCCATCCCCGCGGACAGTATCACCATGTCCACCGGCACCCGGCGGTTTATCCCGAGCAGGGTGTCCTCGCACACCACCACGAGCTTCCCTTCCTCCTCGGGATACTCGGGCACGGCCGTCACCTCGCTCGCCTTGCCGCGGATGAAGTAGATGTCCTCGTTCAGAAGCCGCTTGTAGAACTCCTCGTAGCCCTTTCCGAAGGCGCGTATGTCTATGTAGAAGTTGTACACCTTCGCGCCCGTCTTCTCCTTGGCCAGATGGGCGAACTTGAGGGAGTACATGCAGCACACGCGCGAGCAGTAGTCGAGGTAGTTCTCGTCGCGGCTCCCAACGCAGTGGAGTATGGCTATCGCCTCGGGCTTCTCGCCCTTCGAGGTGAGTATCTTCCCGCCGGTGGGACCGCCCGCGTGGCACAGCCGCTCGAATTCGAGGCCGTTGTACACGTCCGGGAAGCGCCCGTAGCCGTACTGCGGTATGCGGGAGGAATCGAACAGGCGGTAGCCCGTGGCGACGATTATCGTCCCCACCTCTATCTCCACCGTCTCCTCGAGCTGGTCGTGGATTATCGCCTCGGGCTCGCACTTCTTCACGCACTCCATGCACTCGGAGCAGCCGCCGCACCGCAGGCAGCGTAGCGCCTCGCGCACGGCGTCCTCCTCGGCGATGGTGCCCGTTATCTCGCGGAAGCCTCCCACCCTGTCGATGGAGGGGATGACGGGCTCCCGCACGCGAGGCTCCTTTTTCACTCCCTCGGTGGAGGGACTCGGCGCCACGGGTATCTCCTTGTCGCGCCCCTCGCGCAGGTCCTTGCCTGAGAGGTAGCGGTCCAAGGACTCGGCGGCCCGCTTGCCCGCGGCGAACGCCTCCACCACGGTGGCCGCGCCGGTCACCGCGTCGCCGCCCGCGAAGACGCCCTTCAGGTTGGTCTCGAGCGTCACGGGGTCGGCCTCTATGGTGCCCCACTTCGAGCGCTTCAGCTTCTCCATGCCGCCCGCTATGTCGGTCTGCTGGCCTATCGCCATGACGATCAGATCGGCGTCGAGGGTGAACTCGGAGCCCTCGATGGGTTCGGGACGGCGGCGGCCCGACTCGTCGGGCTCGCCGAGGCGCATGCGGACGCATTTCACCTTCTCGGCCTTGCCGTCTCCCAGCACCGCCACCGGCGAGACGAGGAACTTGAACAGCACGCCTTCCCTCTCCGCTTCCTCCACCTCCCAGTCGTGGGCGGGCATCTCGGCGCGGGAGCGGCGGTAGAGCACCTGGACGGACTCGGCCCCGAGCCTCACGGCGGTCCTCGCGGCGTCCATGGCCGAGTTGCCGCCGCCCACCACGGCCACCTTCCAGCCTATGCAGGTGAGCTTCTTCTCCTTGGCCGCCCTCAGGAACTCGAGCATCCCCATCACGCCTTCCTTGTCCTCGCCCTCTATTCCCATGGAGGACGACTTCTGGGCGCCCAGCGCGAGGAAGACGCCGCCGTAGCCTTCCCTGAGCAGCGCCTCGGGATCGTCCACCGGAGAGGACGTCCTTATCTCTATTCCGAGTTTCTCCAGCCGCTCTATGTCCCTGTCGAGCACCGAGGCGGGCAGGCGGTATTCGGGGATGGCGTAGCGCAACATCCCTCCGGGCTTCTCGTTCGCTTCGAAGACGGTCACGGCGTAGCCGCGCTTGGAGAGCTCGTTCGCGCAGGCGAGCCCGGCCGGGCCGCCGCCCACTACCGCAACCTTGCCTTCCTTCGTCCTCTTGCGGGGGGCGGGCTCCACGCCGTTCTCGGCCGCCCAGTCCGAGGCGAAGCGCTTGAGCGTGTTTATGGCGACGGGCTCGTCGAGCGAGCCGCGCTCGCAGCGTTCCTCGCACGGATGGTAGCAGACGCGGCCGCACACGGAGGGCAGGGGCAGGTCGCTCATTATGAGGTCGAAGGCGTCGGCGTAGCGGCGCTGGGCGATGAGCGCTATGTAGCCCTGCGCGTGCACGCCCGCCGGGCACTCCGCGCGGCAGGGGGCCTTGCCCTTCTTGTCTATGAGGAAGGCGTTGGGCACCGCCTGCGGGAAGGCGCGGAATATGGCCTTGCGGGTGGACATGTTCTCGTCGAACTCGTTCTTGAACTCGATGGGGCACACCTCGACGCACTCGCCGCACGCCGTGCACTTCACCACGTCCACGTAGCGGGGGCGCTTGCGCACCTTCACCTTGAAGTTGCCCACGTAGCCCGATACCTCCTCCACCTCGGAGTAGGTGTAAAGCTCCACGTTGGGATGATCGGCCACCTGGACCATCTTCGGCGTCAGGATGCAAGCGGCGCAGTCGAGGGTGGGGAAGGTCTTGTCGAACTTCGCCATGTGGCCGCCGATGGTGGAGTCGCGCTCGACGAGGTACACCTTCTTGCCGGACTCCGCTATCTTCAGGGCGGCCTCTATGCCCGCTATGCCGCCGCCTATGATGAGTGTCTCGTTGCGCACGGGCACCTTGCGGACCTCGAGCGGCTCGTGTTTCGCCACGCGCATGACCGCCGCGGCCACGAGCTTCTTCGCCTTCTCGGTGGCCTTCTTCCTGTCGGAGTGCACCCAGGAGCACTGCTCGCGCACGTTGGACATCTGGAACAGGAACCGGTTGAGCCCCGCGTCGTCGCAGGCGGCGCGGAAGGTCTCCTCGTGGAGCAGGGGCGAACACGAGGACACCACCACCCTGTCCAGGCCGAGCTCGCGTATGTCCTTCTTTATCATCTCCTGGCCCGGATTGGAGCACATGTACTTGTACTCCCGCACCACGGCCACGTTCGGCAGGGTCTCGGCGAAGCGCGCGACCTCGGCTATGTCCACCGTCTGGGATATGTTGGTGCCGCAGTGACAGAGGTAAACGCCTATCTTCTCGCTCATCTCTTGCTTCCTCTCTGGGCGAAAACGGAGTCCACGTCGGTCAGGCAGTCCTTGAGGGCGAGCTGTTCGGCGTCGAGCCCGAAAGCGTAGCCCATGAGTTGCGTGAAGTACACCACCGGTATGGAGCAGTCGCTGCCCATCCTCTTGGAGACCTTGCCCTGGTAGCCTTCGAGGTTTATCTGGCAGAGGGGGCAGCAGGTGGCGATGCAGACTGCGCCGCAGGACTTGGCGTTGCGGAGTATCTTGCCGGTCATGTTCAGCGCCATGTCCGGCTGGGTGGTCATCAGCATCCCGCCGCAGCACTTGGACTTGAGGGGAAAGGGCGCGGGCTCTCCGCCGAGCCACCGGATGAGGTCGTCCATCGCCTCGGGAAACTCGAACTCGTCGCGCCCGCCGAACGGCCGCCCGAACAGGCAGCCGTAGTAGGGAGCCACCTTCATGCCGTCCAGGGAGTTGACGACGTGGCGGCGGACGGCCTCCTCCCCCAGGTCCTTCGTGAGCACTTCGAGGAAGTGCCGCACCTTCACCTTCCCCTCGTAGTCCATCCCACCTTCCCGCAGCGCGGCGCGTATCTCCTCCCTGAGCTCCTCGTCCTCCGACAGGTACTTGTCGGTCTTCTTGAGCACCGCGTAGCAGCCGCTGCAGACGGTTATGAGGTCGGTGGAGTTGCGCTCCGCTATGCTGAGGTTGCGGGCGGACAGAACGTAGGAACGCTTCTCGCGCACGGGATAGTAGGCGGTCGCGCCGCAGCAGTTCCAGTCCTCTATCTCGGCCATCTCTATCCCCAGCACCGCCGCTACGTTCCGCGTGGATATGTCGTAGGACCGGTTTGTCACCATAAGCGAACAGCCGGGATAGTAGGAGTATTTCCTCTCAGCTTCCATTGCTCCCTCCTTCTACGGCGGCGACCATCTTCTTGAGCTCGGCGAGCCCCTTTATGCGGTGGGGGAAGAGATCGAGCCTCCCCTTCATGAGCAGCTTCAGCGCGAGGGAGGTCTGGCCGAGGAGCTTCAGCGGATTGGTGGTGAGGTAGTACTTCAGGATCATCTCCACCTCGGCGTTCCGGCCGTACTTCTCCACCGTCCGGGTGAAGGTGCGGGCCATTTTTATGTTGTGCTGGTCCTTCTTGTAGAGGCCCTTCTCGATTCCCATCGCCTTGAGCTCGTACATCACGTCGGTGAAGGGAATGCCCGCCGGACAGCGCACCGTGCAGAGGTAGCAGGAAGCGCAGAGCCACACCGTGCTGGACTCGAACACGCGGTTCAGCACGCCGGCGCGCAGGGCCGCTATGATCTCGCGCGGGCTGTATTCCATGGCGTAGCTGGAGGGACACGACGCGCTGCAGGCCCCGCATTGCTGGCAGGCCTTTATCTTGTGGCCGTTCGGGATGGACATCACCCTCTCGAGCAGTGCCCTGCCCAGATCTTCGTTGACGGTTGTTACCTCCATCGCCTTCTCCCTGTGAAAGGGCTTCCGAAAAGGAAACGGCCGCTCGTGAACCGTTTCACGATTCCAACATATAGGCAACCGCCGTGCCGGAATCCCGGCCGGCGGCGGACGGAGCGTAACCCTATGTCGGCGAATATGTTAGGGAAATGCCGGGAACGAGCGCCCGGTGGGGAAAAAGGGAGAGGGGCGCGGTTTTCCGTGACTTATAGTCGGATATCCGCGCCCGGCGCGTCTATGCCGTACTTGGCGAGCTTGTCGCGGAAGGTGGAGGGCTTCAGGCCGAGAGAGCGGGC
>QNBY01000320.1 GCA_003644275.1 Planctomycetota bacterium | reverse complement strand
GGTAGCTTGTATGTCCGTTGTGTTCCTAGTCTCCGCCCTCGGCACCATCTACCTGTCCGAGAACCAGGAATCCGTCCGCGACGTCCTGTTGGTCATCATGCCGAAGATCCTCGCCTTCATGGTGGCCTGCTCCTACCTCTTCTGGACGCTGCTCCATCTGGGCTCGATGGAGAACCTCGTCCGGGTGTGAACGTCGGTTGAAAAGCGCGGCGGGTGGCGGGCGAAGAGCGCGGCGCCAGGGATAGAGATACCCCGCCACGCGGCAGGTGTCAAGTTCTCCTACGACGTGTTCCGTGCGGTCCGGGTTGTCGTGCTGCGCTTGAGTCGCTGTCGCGACTCGCGCAGGCGGTAGCTCTCGCCGTTGGCTTCGAGGATGTGGATGCGGTGGGTGAGGCGGTCGAGCAGGGCTCCAGTGAGCCGCTCGTTGCCCAATACCTCGGTCCACGCCTCGAAGGGCAGGTTGGTGGTGACGAGCAGGCTGGTGCGTTCGTAGGCGCGGCTGACGACTTCGAAGAGCAGTTCGGCACCGGCCTTGGTGAAGGGGACGTAGCCGAGTTCGTCGAGGACGAGGAGGTGGTGGCGCTCGAGTTGCTGGTGGAAGCGTTCGAGCTGGCGCTCCTCGCGGCGTTCGAGCAGCCAGGTGACCAGGCCGGTGACGGTGAAGAAGCGTACGCGCCGGCCCTGCTGGCACGCGGCGAAGGCGAGGGCCGTGGCCAAGTGGGTCTTGCCCGTGCCGCTGTTGCCGATGAGCAGGACGTTCTCGTGTCGGTCGATGTAGTCGCCGCGGACGAGCTCGCGCACGAGGGCCTGGTTGAGCGACGGCTGGGCGGCGAAGTCGAAGGTGTCGAGGGTCTTGACGACGGGGAACTTCGCGGCCTTGACCCGGCGTTCGGCGGCGCGGACCTCGCGGTCCTGGACCTCGCGCTCGGCCAGGCGCAGCAGGTAGGTGGGGTAGTCGGCGCGGTCGGCCTGGCACACGGCGGCGAGCTTGCCATACTCGCGTCCCATCGTGGGGAGCCGAAGGGCCTTGAGGTAGTGTTCGAGGAGCACGGTGGCCTTGCGCTGGCTCATTGCGCACCCCCTGCCGCCAGCAGGCCGGCGTAGGCCGCCACGTGGGTCTGGGCGACGCGGACGCGGCGCAGGTGGTCGCGGCCGTCGAGGGGGAAGGTGGTCGCCCGCCAGTCCTCCCGCGGCACGAGGAACTGCGCGATGGCGTCGCGCGTGAGGGCGTTCATCCGCAAGCCCCGCTCCACGGCACGGCTCACGGCCCGAAGCGGATGGCGCTCGAGGAGCCGCAGGACAGCGATGTACTCACGCGTCCCGCCCCCCTCCCGCTCCTGCTCGTTCTCGAGGCGGCGGCGCAGGACCGCGAAGCTCTCGGGCAGCGTCCAGCCCTCGAAGGGGCGGGCGTGGTCCAGCGAACCTGGCTTGCGTTCCAGCAACGCCAGATAGTGCACGGGGTCGAACGAGACGCCCTCCTTCACCAGCGCGTAGCCGAAGTCCACCTGCGCCTCCCCGGGCCGGTGCACCAGCGGCACGAACACCTCCCGGCCCCGCTGCCTCATCTCCCGCACCGCCGCCTTCACCTGCGTATAGCCGCCCGTGTAGCCCTCCTCGCGCAGCCGCTCGAAGATCCGCTTCGCCGTATGCCGCTGCTTGCGCGGCACCGTCTTGTCCTCCGCGAGAATCTGACGGATCCGGGGCACGAACGGCCCCAGCTTCGGCTTCCGCCGAGGCTGCCTCACCCGATAGCCTGGCGGCGCCGCGTGCGACAGGACCTTCTCCAGCGTCCGCCAGTGCATCCCCGTCTCGCGCAGCACCTCGCGCTTGCTCACCCCCTCCACCAGCACCCGACGCCGAATCGCTGCCCACTGCTCCATGTCCGTGTACACCTCCTGACCTCCGAGCATTCGGGGACCATCCTGGGACACGGGGATTGCCACAACCATGCCCGCTTCCTGCTCGGTTGTCCAAGAGGCGCCGCGGTTATCCCCCGCCCGCCACCCGCCGCGCTTTTCAACCGACGTTCACACGAAGACTGGGCGATGACCACCATACGGGAAATTCTGATGAACCCTGCCTATGCAGGCGACGCGGTCTGGAACAGGCGGTCCTTCGCCAAGTTCTACCGGGTCAGCGGGAAGGCGCCCGTGGCGGCGCCCAAGGTGCGGCAACGAGTCATCGACAGGAATGATAAGGAAGACTGGCTCGTCACGCGCGATGCCCATCCGGCTATTGTCCCGCGCCGCCTGTTCGACGAAGCTCAGAGGCTGCGGAAGCAGAGGCGGGGACGACCCACCCAGGCCTACCGAGGCGGCCGCGGCGCCAAGTCGAACTACCTGCTGTCTGGCGTCATCGTCTGTGACCGTTGCGGGCATCGATGGCAGGGGTACAGGACCAACGGTGGGAAGAAGAGGAAGGATGGCTCGCGGAGCATCAACGAATACTACGCCTGCGGCGGCTACGTGATGAAGGGCAACTCGGTCTGCGGGCGGGACATCATCCGACGGGACGTGATCGAGGGCCTGGTCATCGACGCCATCG
>QNBY01000319.1 GCA_003644275.1 Planctomycetota bacterium | reverse complement strand
CCCTCTACCTCATAGAGGACGGCCAGGTGGCCATGAGGAAGCGGCTCGGCAACGAGGAAGTGGAGGTGGGAAGGCTCGGCAAGAGGCTGCTCAAGCACTTCGGCGATTACTTCGCCGTCGAGTTCTGCCGCGAGCCCGATGAAGCGGCCGACCGCATGAGGGACCTGGACCGCCTCGGCAGGAAGATAGCCCTCGTCATCACCGAGGAAGAGCTCGGGCGGGCCAGCGGCTCCGAGGCCATGGCGGAGCTTCTCTCCCGCTCCGGCCTCACCGCCCTTCCGCTCCTCGTCCTGGCCCCCGCCGGTAAGGTGGCCGAGGTGGAAGCCGCCCTGGCCGCCCGCGGGCTGCCCAACCCCTTCTCCGTCGTTCCGGCGGATTCATCCCCCGACGACTTCGCCGCCGCCTGCCGCCGCCTGCTCACCGACTTCTTCACCGACAGCGAGAAGCCCGAGCTCGTCAACTACGCCCGCGTGCTCGACGCCCGCCGCATAAGCGAGGACTTCCTCCGCGCCGACAAGGAACGCTCCACCTTCCGCATCCAGCTCCAGGACTTCCGCGCGGGCCTGCTCCGCTCCCCCTGGAAGAGCGACGAGGAGATGGTGGAGCAGATAGTCTCCCGCATCGCGGCCATCACCGACGTAGAGTCCGTCAGGCGGCGCTATTCCCCCGGCGAGGCCATACTGCGGGAGGGGCAGCCCAACTCCTCCCTCTACCTCATAGAGGACGGCCAGGTGGCCATGAGGAAGCGGCTCGGCAACGAGGAAGTGGAGGTGGGAAGGCTCGGCAAGGGCAAGTTCGTGGGCGTGCTCAGCTTCGTGGAGGGCCGGGATTCCTTCACCTCCGCCGTGGCCGTCGAGCGCACCACCGCTTTGAGGATAACCGCCCCCGAGCTCAACCGCTTCTTCAACTCCGACGTCGGCCTCGCCGCCCTCCTGTTCAACCAGATGCTCCGCGCCGCCGCCGCCCGCATAAGGAACCAGACCGAGCTGCAACTCACCGTGAACCGCCTCAACAGCCAGATACGCCGCGAGCGCGACGAGCTCCGCGCGGCCCTCGATAAGCGCGGGCGAGCCAGGATGAAGCTCGTGGAGTCCGAGAAGCTCGCCGTGCTCGGCCAGCTCGTCGCCGGCATAGCCCACGAGCTGAACAACCCCGTCGCCTCGCTCGAACGGGGCGCCGAGCAGCTCGCCGACACCCTGCTCGACCTGTTCCAGGGCGTGGAGAAGCTCGACCCCGCCGACGCCGAGCTCGCCGCCTCCCTGGGCCTGTCGGTCCTCGAGCGCACCATGCGCTCCGAGCCCCTTCCCCTCGCCCGGGTGCGTTCCGCCGCGAGGGAGATGGAACCCCGCCTCTCCCGCCGCCTCCCGTCCTCCGCCGCCCGGATGCTTGCGGAGATGGCGCTCGAGCCCTCTGAGCTCGACCGCCTCCTTCCCCGCCTGGCTTCCTCGCCCTCCCCGGAGGCGCTGGTGAGGGTGCTGCACGACTACCACCTCGTGGGGCGCGGGCTCAGGAACATAACGGTGGGCTCCGAGCGCATCGAGAACCTCGTCCGCAGTCTGCGTTCCTACGCCCGCCCCGACACCGGCGAGGCCGAGGACTACGACGTGGTGCAGGGCGTGGAAGACACCCTCGTCATCCTCGCCCATAAGCTCAAGGGCGTCGAGGTGGAGCGCCGCTACGAGGGCCGGCCGGTGGTCTCTGCCGTCGCCGCGCGCATGAACCAGGTGTGGACCAACATAATAGCCAACGCCGCCGAAGCGCTGGACAGCGGGGGCCGCATCGTCGTGGAGGTCAGGGAGGCGGACGGCGGCGCCGAGGTCGCCGTAGAGGACGACGGCCCCGGCATCCCGCCCGAGCACCTGGACCGCATATGGGACATCAACTTCACCACGCGCAAGGGCGGCGCGAGCTTCGGCCTGGGCCTCGGCCTCGCCATAAGCCGCGAGATAGTCGAGAGCCACGGCGGCCGCATCTCCGTCGAATCCAGGCCCGGCCGCACGCGCTTCACCGTCTTCCTCCCCTCAACACGCGACACGGAGGCCGATTGAAATGGAACGCATAGCGATTGTCTGCATAGACGACGAACGCGAGGTGCTCGACGCCCTCGTGCGCGACCTGGAGGACTTCGCCTCGTACTTCCGCATCGAGCCCTGCGAGAGCGCCGCGGACGCCGAGCAGGTCATCGAGGACCTCATCCGCGAGGGCTGGACGCCCGGCCTCGTGCTGGCCGACCACCTCATGCCGGGAACCAGCGGGGTGGACTTCCTCATCGCCCTGAACTCGCGCCCTGAGACCCGCGCCGCGCGAAAGATACTCGTCACCGCCCAGGCGGGCCTGGAGGACACCGTCCGCGCCGTCAACCGCGCCGACCTGGACTACTACGTCCGCAAGCCCTGGAAGAAGTCCGAGCTCCATAAAGTGGTACGTCGTTTCCTCACCGACTTCGTCCTGGAGAACTCCTCCGACCCCCTCGCCTTCGTGCCCGTCCTGGACGCCCCCCGCCTGTTCGAGGGCTTCCGCGACCGCGGCGCGCCCGCCCCCTCCTG
>QNBY01000318.1 GCA_003644275.1 Planctomycetota bacterium | reverse complement strand
GGGACGACGTGTCCGGCTGGAGCGAGGTCGCCGTGCGGGACGTGAGCGCCGCTGACCTGCCCGCGTGCATGGCGGAAGCGGTGGACATCTGGAAGCGCGGCCGTTCCCCCGCGGAGGCCGAGCCCGGCCGATACACCGTCATCCTTCCCCCCGCCGCCATGGCGGACATAGTGTTGTTCCTGGGCTGGGCGGGCTTCACCCCGATAGGCTATCACGAGGGCACTTCCCCCCTCTCCGGCAAGATAGGGGAGCGCATCTTCGGCGAGAACATCACGCTGACGGACGACGCCGAGCATCCCCTCTCGCTGGGGCTTCCCTTCGATTTCGAGGGCACGCCGCGCAGCAGGGTGACGCTCGTGGAGAACGGCGTCATGCGCAACGTGGTGTACGACAACAGGTCCGCCGCCCGCTTCGGCGCGGTCTCCACCGGCCACGCCCTGCCCCAGCCGAACTCCATAGGGGCGTTTCCCGCGAACATCGTGATGGAGGGCGGCGACAGCTCGCTGGAGGAACTCGTCCGCACCACCGAGCGCGGCATCCTCGTCACCCACCTGCACTATACCAACATGGTGAAGCCCTCCGACATGACGGTTACGGGCATGACCCGGGACGGCGTCTTTCTCGTGGAGAACGGCGAGATAGTCCGTCCCCTCCGCAACATGCGCTTCACGGACAGCATCTTCCGCGTGCTGAACAACGTCACCGGCATATCGGCCGAACGCAGGCGCGTCAGCGCTTTCTTCGGCGGCGGCTTCGTGCTGCCCGCCGTCAGGGTGGAGGGCTTCAACTTCACCTCCGCCACCGGATTCTGAGAAAGGAAAGGCCATGAGGGAACTCGCCGCTCTCGCCGTGGACACCGCAGTAGCCAGGGGCGCCGACTACGCCGACGTCAGGATAATCGAGACCCGCAGGGAATACCTCTCCACCCGCAACGGCGCGGTGGCCGGGATAACCCTGTCCGAGAGCCTCGGTTTCGGCGTGCGCGTCATCTGCAACGGAGCCTGGGGCTTCGCCTCGTCCTCCTCGCTCGACCGCGAGGAAATAATGAGGACCGCCGCCCGCGCGGTGGAGATAGCCGCCGCGAGCGCCTCCGTCATGAGGGAACCGGTGAGGCTCGCGCCCGTCGAGCCCCGCGTGGACCGCTGGCAGACGCCCATACTCGTAGATCCCTTCTCCGTGCCGGTGGACGAGAAGTTCGATTTGCTCTTCGCCGTGGACGCGGAGCTCCGCCGCGACGAGCGCATACGCGAGGCTTCCGCCTTCATAGGATGCACCCGCGAGCACCAGTGGCTCATGACCAGCGAGGGCGCCTTCATAGACCAGCTTCTCATCGGCACCGGCGCGGGCTTCAGCGCGGTGGCCGTGAAGGACGGCGAGCGGCAGGTGCGCTCCTGGCCGGCCTCGCACGGCGGGCAGACCGCCAGCATGGGCTACGAGCTCGTCCGCTCCCTGCCCATGCTGGAAGAGGCCCCGCGCATACGCGAGGAAGCCGTCGCCCTGCTCTACGCCGATCCCTGCCCCTCCGGCAAGCGCACCGTGATACTCGACCCCACCCAGCTCTGCCTCCAGATACACGAGTCCACGGGCCACGCCAGCGAGCTCGACCGCGTGCTCGGCATGGAGGCCAACTTCGCCGGCACCTCGTTCCTCACGCTGGAGAAAAAGGGCTCGTTCCGCTACGGCTCGCCCATAGTGAACCTCGTCGCCGACTCCACCGTGCCCGGCGGCCTCGCCACCATCGGCTACGACGACGACGGCGTCCCCGCCAAGCGCTGGTACGTGGTGAAGGACGGCGTCTTCACGAACTACCTGACGAACCGCGAGCTCGCCCACCGCGCCGGGGACGCCGAATCCCTCGGTTGCAACCGGGCGGAGGGCTATTCCAACATTCCCATCATCCGCATCCCCAACCTGTCGCTCATGCCGGGCGACTGGAAGTTCGAGGACCTCATCGCCGATACCGACGACGGCATATACATGATAAACAACCGCTCCTGGTCCATAGACCAGAGGCGGCTCAACTTCCAGTTCGGCTGCGAGATAGCCTACGAGATAAAGGGCGGGAAGCTCGGGCGCATGTTGAAGAACCCCACCTACCAGGGCATCACCCCGGAGTTCTGGAATTCGTGCGACGCGATATGCGACGAGGACCACTGGCGGCTCTGGGGCGTTCCCAACTGCGGCAAGGGCCAGCCCATGCAGACCGCCGAGATGTCGCACGGCTCGTCGCCCGCCCGTTTCCGCGACGTAACGGTGGGCGTGGGTTCCTGACGAGGCCATGAGCGGAGGCGTCCACGGCCCCACGATAGTGATAGACCTCGACGGCACCGTGTTGAGGCGCGGGCCGCTCGACGGGCTGAGGCTGTATCTCGGTAGGAAGGGAAACGCCGGGACGGCGTTCGGCGAGCTGGGCGCTTCCCTGAAGAGGCTCGCGGGCCGCTTCAGGATAGTGGCCGTAACCGCCCGCGCGAGGTTCGGCCGCCGCAACACCCGCCTATGGCTCGAGCGCGAGGGCCTGGGCTTCGTGGAGCTCTACCTCTCCCCCT
>QNBY01000317.1 GCA_003644275.1 Planctomycetota bacterium | reverse complement strand
TAGCGGTTCAGCGAGTCCTCACGCCGGAGGGCGATGAGGGCGCCTATCTTGCGGGAAGACAGCTTGAAAGCGGTGTTGACGAGCTTCTTGACGAAGGCCAACTTCTTACGGGGGAAGAAGCGCATGAACTGGTTGTGCTGGCCAATGCGCACGAGGGCGTGGCGTATCTCGGGCTGGAAGATGATGAGGAGGGTCACCATCATGAAGGGGATGAAGCGGGTGAGGAGCCAGTTGATGTTGGGCAGGTCCGCCCAGCGCGCCACGAAATAGAGGCTCACGAAGGCGACGGTGGCGACGAGGAGCATCCCCCTCACGATGGAGAGGCCGCGCGCCTGCTGGATGAGCTTCAGGGCGGCGTAGATGACCGCGGTGAGGATGAGCACCTCGAGGATGGAGCGCCAGTTCGACTGAGCCCAGAAGAGGATGTCCTCTATCACCGCGTCTTCTCCAGGAAGGACAACGCCCTGACGTGGGATTCCACGTCGTGCACCCTGATTATATCCGCGCATCCGCGGGAGGCCAGCAGGAGGGAGAGGGCGAGGGTCTCGGGGTCGCGCTCGGAGACGGGGCGGGAGGTGAGGGCGCCGATGAAGGACTTTCTGGAATGGCCTATCAGGAGGCGGTAGCCGAGGGCCCTGAGGTCGGCGGCCCGGCGGAGCAGTTGGAGGTTGTGTTCGAGCGTCTTGCCGAAGCCGATGCCGGGATCGATCACGATAGCGGGGGAGGGGACGCCCGCTTCCTCGGCCGCGGCGGCCCTCTCGAGCAGGAACTGCGCCACTTCCTCCACCACCCTGTCGTAATGCGGGGAGTCCTGCATGGTGCCGGGAGTGCCCTTCATGTGCATGAGGACCACGCCGCAACGGCGTTCGGCCACCAGTTCGAGCATGGCGGGGGAGGAGAGGGCGGTTACGTCGTTCACGGCGTCCGCCCCGGCGTCCAGCGCGGCGCGGGCGACCTCGGGATACCAGGTGTCCACGGAGACGGGGACGTCGAAGGAGGCGCGTATCCTCTCGACGACGGGGAGCACCCTGTCCATTTCCTCGGCGGCGGGCACGGCGCGGGCGTAGGGGCGGGTGGACTGGCCGCCCACGTCTATGATGTCCACACCGGCGGCGACCATCTGCGCGGCGCGCTCGAGGGCCGCGGCGGGATCGTCGAAGCGGCCGCCGTCGGAGAAGGAGTCCGGGGTGACGTTGAGTACGCCCATCACGAGGGGGAAGGAACGGAAGGGGAGGGCGCGGCGGCCCATCTCCCAGCGCGGGGGGAGGGAGCGGGAGAGGAAGGAGCGCACGGCGCGGCCCAGCTTCGGGAGGGAGAAGGGCTGTCCCTCAAGGCCGCGCAACATGGTCTCGAAAGCGGGGCGCGTCCCGAACAGGATGACGTCGGTGCGGCCCTCGCCGCCGAGGACGGTCTCGCGCCTCACCGCCGCGTCGCCGCCCGCGGCGAGCATTTCCTGCTTGAGTATGTTGGCCTGGACGAGTGTGGCGCCTTCCACCTGGACGAAGAGGATCTCCGCCTTGGGAAGCATCCGCGCCGTTCCCTCCGGCGCGACCCCCAGGGCCTCGAAGGCCGCCCTCAACTCGGCGGGGGAGCCGAAGCGCCGGGGGAGCACGCGGGGTTCAGTCGCCATCTTCCTCGTCCGTCCTCGAAGATACGTTGAAGTCCGGTATCTCGCGGCCCCTGCGCTCGGCTTCGCGCCTCACTATCTCGTTTATCTCCTCGCCGGAGAGGCTTTCCTTCTCGATGAGCCTCTCGGCGATGGCGGAGAGGATGTCGAGGTTCTCCTCGATTATGGCGCGGCAGCGCTCGCTGCAGGAGCGGATTATACCCGCCACTTCCTCGTCCACGAGGCGGGCGAGCTGCTCGCTTATGTCGCGCCGCCCGGGCAGGCCGTCGAGGAGGGGATGGGACTCGGAAGAGCCTATGTGCACCGGCCCGACGCGTTCGGACATGCCCCATTCGCAGACCATGCGCCTCGCGAGCTCGGTGGCCCGCTCTATGTCGTTCTGGGCGCCGGTGGAGACGTCGCCCAGGAATATCTCCTCGGAGATGCGGCCCGCGAGGAGGCTCGTGATCATGCCGAGCACCTTCTTGCGGGAGAGCATGAACTCGTCCGAGCGGGGAAGCATGAGGGTGGCGCCGAGGGCGCGCCCGCGGGGGATTATGCTGACTTTATGGAGGGGGTCTATCTCCGGGAGGAAGCCGGTGACGAGGGCGTGTCCGGCCTCGTGGTAGGCCGTCCTCCTGCGGTCCACGGGGGGGACGGAGCGGCTCTTGAGTTCACGGCCGAAGCGCACCTTGTCGCGGGCCTCCTCGAGGTCTTCGAGCTCGACGGCGTCCTTGTCCTTTCGGACGGCGATGAGGGCGGCCTCGTTGAGGAGGTTTTCGAGTTCGGCCCCGCTGAAGGTGGGAGTGCTTCGGGCGATGACCTTGAGGTCGGCGGGATCGCGGAGTTTTATGTCGCCCTTGCGGGCATGTATCCTGAGGATTTCCTCGCGGCCCTTCACGTCCGGCAGGTCCACGAAGACGCGGCGGTCGAAGCGGCCGGGGCGGAGCAG
>QNBY01000316.1 GCA_003644275.1 Planctomycetota bacterium | reverse complement strand
GAAGACTTTGCAGATCAGGTCGGCGTTTTTTGTGGCGACGTCGAGGAAGAGCTTACTGCCGGTGACTTCATAATGTGCTGCTGCTGCCTCGTACATGTGGCCTGCGCAGTACAGCTCGTGCTTTGATGCGATATTGGTCCATCGTTTTTCGGGCTGTTTGTTTGGCACGGAGTAAAATGTATATAGGTAGCCATCGTCCCACTGTGCGGCGGCCATTACCTTGATGAGGTTGTCGAGGTATTGGCGCATCTTGGGTTCCGGTTCGATTTGCAGCGAGTAGGCGGCGCCTTCCATTACTTTATAGACGTCGGAATCGTTGAAGTAGATTCCTTCGTGCTTGCCTTGTTTTAGTCCCGCGGCCTTTTCAAAGTTGCTGATTCGGTTGGTCTCTTCGCATTTCTTGAAACAGTACGGGATGGTAGTTTTTCTGCTGGTTTCGAGCCTGGGCGTCCAGAAATCGTCGCTGACGCTGACCTTGCTGAAAGGCACGGGCTTAACGCTGTAGTCGCGCTGTAATTCAGCCTGGACCACAGATACCATTACGATTGCCAGAGTTGTTAGAATGATTGGAAGCATTCGGTTTGGGTTTGTCATTTGAGCTGTCCTTTAGCAAATGTCGGTTTTTATTGAGTTGTGAAGCTATGATATGCTGTAAATACGTTTTTTGCAAATCGATATTGATGCGATTGGCATTTAGGGCACGGGTGAACTTCTTGGCGAGGGGATTGGAAAGAGGTATAATGTGAAATTGGTATTGCAGGAGTCTTTGAAAATAAGGGCTTGGCTTATGATTGATCGGCGTGGTTTTTTGAAGGTTATGGGGTTGGGGGCTGTGGGTCTTGCGGTGCCCGGAGTTGTTCGGGGCAACGCCGGGAAACGGGAACGGCCTAATATTGTTTATATACTGGCCGACGATATGGGGTACGGCGACCTTGGCTGCCAGAACCCTGAATCCAAGATTCCCACGCCGAATCTTGATCGGCTTGCATCCGAGGGTATTCGCTTCACAGACGCTCACAGCCCTTCTGCGGTTTGCAGTCCGACGCGATACGGGATTCTTACGGGCCGTTATTGCTGGCGTACGCGGCTCAAGAGAGGGGTGTTGTGGCCTTGGGATAAGCCCCTGATCGAGGCGGAGCGCTTGACGGTTGGCAAGCTCCTGCAGGCCCACGGATACGATACGGCCTGCATCGGCAAGTGGCACCTGGGGATGGATTGGCCCACGACGGACGGCAAGGAGCCTGTCGGTATGGGCAAAACGAATGTGAAGGACAGCGGATCCAATGTTGATTTTGCCCGCGACATCAGCAACGGGCCGACGAGCCGAGGGTTTGACTACTACTTCGGCACTGCGGTGCCCAATTTCCCGCCTTATTGTTTCATCAAGAATGAAAGGACGGTGGGCATACCGACGGAGCGCAAGCCGGGCGGCATGTTCGGCGCGCCTGGACCGATGCTCAAGGGCTGGAAGCTGGATGAGATTTTAGCGGGGCTTGAGAAGAAGGCCGTCGAGTATATCGACGCCAAGGGGGGCAAGCTGAAGAATGAAGCGTTCAGGCAGACGCCGGGCAAGCCTTTCTTCCTGTACATGCCGCTGACGGCGCCGCACACTCCTATCGCACCCGCGGCCGAGTTTCGAGGCAAGAGCCGGGCGGGGGCTTACGGCGATTTTGTCTGCCAAGTCGATCACGTTGTCGGAAGGGTTATGCATGCCCTAAAACGCAACGGGTTTGCCGACCAGACGCTGCTGATATTCACAAGCGATAACGGCTCACCCGGACGGGACGGGACGAAAATGAGCGGACCAACGAGCAGCGTGCGTCGTTTCGGGCACAATCCGAGCTATATCTATAGAGGTATTAAGGCCGACGTCTGGGACGGCGGCCACAGGGTCCCGTTCATCGCTCGTTGGCCGAGGCATATCGAGCGAGGCGCCGTCAGCGATGAGACAATCTGCCACGTTGATCTTATGGCGACGTGTGCGGCCATACTGGATTATGAGCTGCCGGACGACGCGGGCGAGGACAGTTTCAATATCCTGCCGGCTTTGCGCGGCCGCAAGATGGACGGACCTATCCGCGAGGCGACAGTCCATCACTCGGGCAACGGGATGTTTGCGGTTAGGCAGGGGCGGTGGAAATTAATTCTCGGCAGAGGCTCCGGGGGATGGAGCGGGCGAGGTAAAAAGGATGATCCACCCGTTCAACTTTATAATATGAGCAGCGACGTTCGGGAACGAGTGAATCTTTGCAACGAGTATCCGGAGGTGGTCGAACGGTTGACGAAGCTGCTCAAGAAATATCGAGACGAGGGGCACAGTCGGCCGAGCGGGCACAGATAAGTCGTTTATGTCAGAACAGTCAGCCTGGTTTTTATGAATAGTTTTGATGATAGGGGTGCAAAGATGAATAGATTTTGTATGATGCGGTTCCTTCTATTAATCGGGGTCTTTTTTGTTGTCCCAGTTATTGGGCTGGGGGAGACTGTTCTTTTGGAGACCGAACAGTTCGAGAGTGTTGGGGGTTGGGTGGTGGATCAGCAGTTTATGGATCAGATGGG
>QNBY01000315.1 GCA_003644275.1 Planctomycetota bacterium | reverse complement strand
TCCTCCCTCGGCGACGCCGACGTAGTCTTCCTCGCGGGCGTGCCGCAACTGTCCCCCACCGTGCGCGACCGCCTCTTCGCCTTCGTCAGGGCGGGCGGCGGCCTGATCGTCGTGCCCGGCCCGAAATCCTCGGAAGGCGATTTCACCCGCTCCTTCACCCTCCCCGGCGGCGCCATGCCCCTCCCGGTCTTCATGAAGGGAATCACGCCCCAGCGCGAGGGACGGCAGTACTTCCTGAACTTCTCCTCGCTCTCGCTTCTCCATCCCCTCTGGGCGGGCATACCGGAGCGCGCCCTGCAGGTGCTGTGCAACGAGCCCTTCAGCGCGGTGGCCCACCTTGAGGAAAACCCCTCGGCCTCCGCGGGGGACGTCGCCGCCGCCTTCGAGAACGGCTGGCCCGCCATAGTCTCCGCGAGCGTGGGCATGGGCAACGTGGTGGTGCTCGGCTTCTCCCTCTCCCGCCGGTGGTCGTCGCTTCCGCTGAAGCCCGTCTTCCCGCTGCTGTGCCACAGGATCGCCAGGTTCGCCGCGGGCACGCTCGCCGGCCTGCGCAAGACGGTGGAGGTGGGAAAGCCCGTTACCATCTTCCTCAAGAAGAGGCCCGGCGACGCCCGCTTCAAGGTGGACTATCCCTCCGGAACGGTGGAGCTCACGCCCGTGCTGGGCGAGGACGGCTTCTACCTCAACGCTCCCCCCTCGCCCGATCCCGGCTTCATCTTCTTCCATCCCCTCCCCGCGGCCGGGTTCGACGGCTACCTCACCGCCGTCAACCCGCCCCCCGCCGAGAGCGAGCTTTCCTTCCTCGAGGCGGACGAGATAGCCTCCGCGGTGGGCATTCCCTCCGCCTTCCACGTGGGGGATCCCGGCCGCCTCGCGGAGGTCAGAACCCGCCTCAAGAGCGGCGTGCCCATAGGCGGCTGGTTCTTCCTGCTCGCGCTTCTCGTGCTCGCGGCGGAGAGCATACTCGCCAACGACGTGGCGGCGCGCATCATGGCGGGGCGCAAGGCCGAGGCCTCCACGCTCGGCCCGCTCTCCCGCAAGGCGATAATGAGCCTCAGGCGGCGGCGCAAGCGCAGGAAGGAGGCGGTGTGATGAGGGACGCGCAGATATTCCTCACTCCCGCCCTCAACTGGTTCATCGTCGGCGCGGCGGCGCTCGTGGTGGCCGTCGCGGTCGCGCTGTCCTACCGCCGCCTGCGCAGGGTGCTCCCGCCGGGCCTCGCGGGCGGATTCGCCGCGCTGAAGATATTCCTCGTCATCGCCCTCGTCTTCTGCCTCGCCGGGCCGGTGGTCTCCATGGAGCGCAGGCTCAAGGGCAAGGGCGTGGTGGCCGTCCTGCTCGACACGAGCGCCAGCATGGCGGTGAAGGACTCACTCGGCGGCCGCTCCCGCATACTGGCGGCGCTCGACCTGCTCGGCGGGGGCGGGGATCTCCTGAACTCGCTCGCCGCCGACTATTCCGTCAGCCTCTACCGCTTCGACGAGGCGCTCGAACGCCTCGAACCCGCCGCCGTGAAGGACCTGCCCGGCGACCTCAAGCCCGAGACCGCGGTGTACGGCGCTCTCTCCGCCCTGGCGGGCGAGGGAGAGAGCGAAGCGCTGGCGGCCGTGGTGCTGCTGAGCGACGGGAGGGAGACCGCCTCCTCCGGCTCGGCCGCCTCCGCCCGCGAGCTCGGCGTGCCCGTTTACACCGTGGGAGTGGGCTCTGACTACACCCTCACCGGCACGCCCAACCTCGCCGTCCTCTCCGTGAAGTCCCCCGCCGCCGCCTACCTCAACAACTCCTTCTCCCTCGACGTGTCGGTGGGAGCCTTCAACCTGCCGGAGGGCGTGAAGTTCGGCAAGCTCACCCTCTCCCTCGGCGGCAAGACCATAGCGCAGCGCGACTTCCGCCTGCCGGAGAGCGGGACGGTCGGCCGCGTGGCGCTCGAGGTCACGCCCGACGTGGTGGGCTTCCTCGAGTACACGCTCGAGCTCGCCCCCCTCGCCGACGAAGAGATAACCGCGGACAACGTCCGCAAGGTGTACGTGGACGTCCGCGAGCCCCGCCTGCGGGTGCTCTACGTGGAGGGCCTGCTGCGGCCGGAATACTGCTTCGTGCGGCGCGTGCTCTCCAGCGATCCCGACGTGAAAGTCACCTCGCTCGTCCGCACCCGCAAGGACAGCTTCCTCCTCCAGGGCGAGAGCCCCAAGGCGGACCTCTCCCGCGGCCTGCCCGACACGCCGGAGGGGTTCGACGAGTTCGACGTCATAATCCTCGGCGACGTCTCCGCCGCGGCCTTCCGCGAGTACCAGCTCAAATACCTGCGCGAGTGGGTGGAGAAGGGCGGCGGGCTCATGATGCTCGGCGGCCACGATTCCTTCGGCGCGGGCGGCTGGCGCGACACGCCGCTCGGCCAGGTGTTGCCGGTGAAGATGTCGGCCTCCGACCCCCAGCTCGACTCGCCGCTGCTGCTCTCCGTCACCGCCTCCGGCCGCAATCACCCCGTCTTCAAGGGCATAGGGGAGTTCGACTCCGCCGCCATGCGGAAGGGCAAGGGGGCCCTTAGCGGCTGCACAGGC
>QNBY01000032.1 GCA_003644275.1 Planctomycetota bacterium | reverse complement strand
TGCGCCGCCGTCCCGTCCCCCCTCGGGCCGAGCACCCCGAAGGCGTGCGCGTCGTCCACCATGAGCGCGGCGTTGTGCTTCTTCGCAAGCGGAATTATCCCCGGAAGGTCCGCTATGTCCCCGTCCATGCTGAAGATGCCGTCCACCACTATGAGCTTGCCCGTCTCGTGCTTTATGGAGGACAGCACCCGCTCCAGCGACCCCATGTTGTTGTGCTCGTAACGGCGCATCTTGCCGAACGAGAGCAGCGCGCCGTCTATTATGCTGGCGTGGTCCAGCTTGTCCGTGATCACGTACTCGCCCTTCTGCACGAGCGTGGCGATGAGGCCCTGGTTGGCCATGAAGCCCGTGGAGAAGAGCACCGCGGCGGGCTTGCCCACGAAATCGGCGAGCCGCTCCTCCAGTCGCCTGTGGATGTCGAGGCTTCCGTTCAGGAAGCGCGAGCCCGCGCAACCCGTGCCGTATTTCTCAACCGCCCGGATGGCCGCCCTCTTCACCTCGGGGTGGTTCGTGAGCCCGAGGTAGCTGTTGGAGCCGAGCATGAGCACCTTCTTGCCGTTTATCACGACCTCGGTGTCCTGCTCGGACTCTATCTCCCGGAAGTAGGGGTAGAGCCCCATCCGGCGGACGGCTTCGGCTTCCTTGAAGTTCCGGACTTTATCGAATATCGAGGGCTGTATCCTCGTTTCGGTTTCACGCGGGGTATCAGTCACGCGGAGCCTCCTTGGCGCGCCATTATACCGCCGAAAGGTACGACTTCAAGAAAGAAGAGGCCCTGAGGCTCGAAATCAAAAGAGTATCTCGAAATAGTTCTCCAGGAATTGGCGGCTCTTTTCCATCACGGTGGACGCCGCGTTCCGCGGTTCGTCCACCACGGTCATCGCCCATCCGTCGAATTCTCTTTCGTTCAGCAGGTCCCATACCGGCTGCAGCACGCTGAGGCCGTCCCCCAGCGCCACCCCCACGGGATTCGGAAGGGGGGCGGGGTTTTCCTTCGCCTTGTTCACCAGCCGCAGCCGCCGCCGGTTCTTCCGGTCGAGCATCTTCCGGTCGAGCACGTCCCGGAAACGGACGTAGGGTATCCGGTCGAAATAGTCGGCCACGAGCGGCACGGGATCTATCATCATCGACCGGAGCTCGCCCAGATCGGGGCAGAAGAACACGCAGTGCTCCGGCGTCTCGTCCATGAGACGGTCTATGTCCTCGCGGGTCTCTATTATCGTCCCGTGGTGTTGCATGACGCACAGCTGGATGGCCGAGTCCAGGCACCGGTTCCCCAGCTCGTCGAGCGCCTTCAGAAGGTTCGTCCAGTCCTCCTTCGTGTTCCCCTCCGGCCGCCTCGGCCCGCAGGACACCACCAGGAACTGCGCCCCCACCCGGTGGAGGAAGCGGGCGGTGTTCATCGCTATCTCCACGTCCTCCTCGAGCCTGTCCTCTATGAGGAAGTTGCCCGGATTGTATATCGCCACCAGCTCCAGGTCCGTCCGCTCCAGTATCTCCCTGAATACGTCCAATCTCTCCTCGTAGCGCGCCACTATGGACGGCGGGGCCTCGAACCCCGGAAAGTTCGCCGCCGCTATCTCCTCTATTCCCTCTATCACGGCGTCGTCGGGCCAGTAGGTGAGACTGAAACCCATGAGGATCTCGTGCATTTTCTCTCCTATCGGTTTGCGGACTTCCTGAGCAGGTCCTTCTTCACCTTCCCGCTCGGCGTCCTGGGCAATTCGTCCAAGAACTCTATCTCGATCGGGACCTTGTAGGACGGCAGCCTCTCGAAGCAGAACTTCTTCAGCGCCAGGGGATCGGCCGTTCCCCTCTGATAGGGCACCACGAAGGCCTTCACCACCTCGCCGAACACCTTGTTGGGCACCCCGACGACCGCCGACTCCCGAACCTGCGGATGGGAATCGAGAACGCGCTCCACCTCACCCGCGAAGACGTTCTCGCCCCCCACTATTATCAGGTCTATGTTGCGCCCCTTCAGGAAGAAGAACCCTTCCTCGTCCCGCGCCGCCAGGTCGCCCGTGCGGAACCAGTCCCCCGCGAACCGCTTCTCCAGCTCGCCCGGCGCCCCGAAGTAGGCGCTTATGACGTTCCGCCGGTGTATCTGGAGCTCGCCCGTCTCCCCGGCCGGGAGCGGCTCGCCCCGCCTGGCTATCCGCACATCAACACCCTCGCACGGCCTGCCGATGGAATCGGGGCGGGAGATGATCTCCTCCCCCCGGCAACACGTGATTATCGAGGTGGTCTCCGTGAGGCCGTAGAAGTTCACGAGCTCCACGTCCGGAAGCAGCTTGTGCAGCTTCCGCAGGGCGTCCGTCCTCATGGGCGCGCCGGAAAAGCCTATCAGCCTCAGCGACGACAGCCGCTCCGGCTCGAAATCCGCCCACGATATCAGCAGGTACAGAACCGTGGGCACCGTTATGAACGTCGTCGCGCCCGTCCCTTCTATCAGGTCGAAAAGGTACGACGGCGCTATCTGCTCGTCCAGCACGCACGCCGAGCCGTGGAACACCGAGGCGGGAAAGATGCTCTCCAGCCCCGTGCAGTGGAACAGCGGAACGGTGAGCATGTGCACGTCCGACGGCCCGAAGTCGAACACCTCGCCCGTGACCTTTATGTTCCACAGCAGGTCCCCGTGCCGGATGACCGCCCCTCGCGGGTCGCCCGTCGTGCCGGAGGTGAACAGCACCACCGCGGGATCGTCCGGCGAGAGCGGGAAATCCGGGGGATCGCCCGACATGCCGCTCGTCATGCTGTAGAAACTGTCCCAGTCGGGCTCGTCCACGTCCACGCCTATCCGGTAGCGTATCTCCCGGTGCGCCTCCAGAAGCGGCTCTATCGTCCGGCGGAAACGGTCGTCCACTATCACCGCGGCGGGCTTCACCAGATTGAACAGCGAATCGAACTGCTCCCCCTTCAACCGCGTGTTCAGGGGAACCGGCAGCGCCCCGGCCTTCTGTATCCCGAGGTACGCCACGATGAAGGGAATGGAGTTCGGGAGCACCATCGCCACCGGCGTCCCCCGCTCTATCCCGAAATCGTTGGCCAGCGAGGCGGCGAAGGACTCCGACATCCTCTCCACCTCGTAGTACGTGTAGCGCTCCCCACCGGCGATGAACGCGACGCCGTCCGGGTTCTCCGAAACGGCCCGGCTCCACACCTCCAGGAAGCTGGAACAATTCTCGAGGGACCGGAGCATCCGTCCTCTCCCCTTTCTCAGGAAGGCCTCACCGCGAACAGCGAGCCCGCCAGGTATATCTCCCGCTGGACCGCCGAGAAGGGCCTTGCCCGGAACACCACCGGCCTGTCCAGGTCCTTTATGAGCCCCGTCTCGAAGTCTATGGACACGCTGTCGCCTTGCTTTATCCCGCTCTCGCCTATACCCGGCGCGATGACCAGCGGGAAGGCGCTGTTCACGGCGTTCCTGAAGTATATCGCTCCCGCCGACTCCACCACCAGCGCCCCGACGCCGAGCGCCCGGAAGCAGTCCACCGCGTGCTGGCGGCTCGAACCGCATCCGAAGTTCGCGCCCGCTATCACTATGTCGCCCGGCCGTACCTTCTCCGGGAAGTCGCGCCACCCCTCCAGGTTCCCGAAGGCGTAGCGCCCCATCTCCGACACCTCCGTCACGGCCAGGTGCGCGTTGTGGTAGATCATGTCGGTGTCTATGTCGTCCATCAGCTTGCCGTCCGGCCCCGTGATGAGCCAGACCCGCCCTTCCGCCGATAGTGAAGGTCGCCCGCTCATGCGTCAGTCCTCCATCTTCGAGGTGATGAACCCCCGCACGGCCGAACACGCCGCCGTCACGGGAGACGCCAGGTAGGTCAGGCCGTTGCCCTGCTTGCCGCGGAAGTTCCGGTTCGAGGTGGAAACCATCACCTCGCCGGTGCCCGTCATCCCTATCTGGCCCGACGCGCAGCCGCCGCAGCCGGGATTGGAAACCACCGCCCCCGCCCGGAAGAACACGTCCACGAGCCCTTCCTCCAGCAGCCGCCCGTACACGCGCGAGGTGGCCGGAACGACGAACATGTTCACGCCCTCCGCCACCTTCCGGCCGCGCAGCAGCTCCGCCGCCGCGGCCAGGTCCTCGTAGCGCCCGTTCGTGCACGAGCCCAGGAACACCGCGTCCACCTTCACGTCCGAAAGCTCCCGCACCGGCCTGATGTTCGTCGGCGACGGCGGCACCGCGGCGAGGGGCTCCAACTCCGAGATGTCTATACGTATCTCCTCGATGTATTCCGCGTCCTCGTCGGCGGCGATCGCTTCCTCCGCGCCGAGCCCCAGCTCTTCGAGAAGCTCCCGCGAGGGCGGCAGTATGAAGGACACCGCGCCTGTCTCCGTGCCCTGCGACGCCAGCGTGATGCGCCCGGACAGGTCGAACCGCTCGAGCGCAGGCCCGTATATCTCCACAGCCTTGCCCAGCGCCCCCGACGAGCCCAGCCTGCGCATCACCGCGAAGGTCACGTCCCGCGGCGTGACGTCCTCGCCGGGAAGCCCTTCCAGCACCAGCTTCACCGTCGGCGGCACCTCGAACCACGTCCGCCCGAAGCGGAAGGCGTAGGCGATGTCCGAATCGCCCATGCCCTGCCCGAAGGCTCCCACCGCGCCCATTATGTTGAAGTGGCTGCCCGTGCCCACCACCGTCGAGCCCGGCTTCACCACTCCTTCCTCTATCAGCACGTGCGAGCCTATCCCGCGGTTCACGTCGAACACCCGCACGCCGTGCTCGCGCGCGAACAGGCGGCACAGCCGCTGGTTCTCCGCGTAGGGAATGGTGTTGGCGGGCGCGTTGCAGTCGAAGGTGAAAAAGGTGGTGGCGGGATCGTGGAGGGGCTCGCCGGGAAAGTGCCGCCGGAAGTTCTTCACCACGTTCGCCCCGCCGAAGTCGCGCGCCGAGCGCACGTCCAGGTCCATCCACACCACGTCGCCCGGCCGCACCGGCCTGCCGGCGTGGGCCGCGATGATCTTCTCGATTATCGTCATTCCCATGGGTTCAGAGCTCCGCCGCTATCGCCTCGGCCATCTGCATGGTGGTCGCGTTGCCGCCCATGTCGTAGGTGCGGACCTCGCCCTTCGCTATCACGGCGGCCACCGCGTTCAGTATCGCTTCCGCCTTGTCCTTCTCGCCGAGCCACTCCAGCATGAGCCGCGCCGCCAGTATGCAGGCCACCGGGTTCACCTTGTTCTGGCCCTCGTACTTCGGCGCGCTCCCGTGGGTGGGCTCGAACACCGCGTAGTCGTCTCCGATGTTGCCCGCCGACGCGAACCCAAGGCCGCCCACGAGCTGCGCCGCCAGGTCGGAGAGTATGTCCCCGAACATGTTGGACGTCACCAGAACGTCGTAGTCCTGCGGGTTCTTCACGAGCCACATGCACATGGCGTCTATGTTCGTCTCGTAGAGCGGCATGTCCGGGTACTCCGCCGCCACCGCCCGCGCCGTGCGGAGCATGAGCCCGCTCGTCTCGCGGATGACGTTCGGCTTCTCCACCACCGTAACCGACCGGCGGCCGTTGGACGTGGCGTACTCGAACGCCTTGCGCGTTATGCGCTCCGAGCCCCGCTTCGTGATTATCCTCAGCGAGACCGCCATCTCCTCCGGCGGAACGTCCTCGAACCGCTTCATCCTGGGATGCGCCGCGGCCACCGCCTCGCGCACCGGCCCGCCGAACGGGTAGAACTCGACGCCGGAGTACAAATCCTCGGTGTTCTCCCTGAACACCACCAGGTCTATGTCGTCCCGGTAGTTCAGAGGGTTGCCCGGAAACGCCTTGCAGGGCCGCATGTTCGTGTAGAGGTCGAACATCTGGCGCAACTGCACTATCGGCGAGTAATAGACGTATCCCTTGCCCCGCAGGGAGGGATCCAGCTCCTTCTCCGCCTCCTCCTTGGGCTTGGAGGTTATGGCCCCGAACAGGGCGCAATCGGTGGCCTTCAGCATCTCCACCGTCCGTTCGGGCAGCGGGTTGCCCTCGGACTTCCAGAACTCCCAGCCTATGTCGCCGCTCACGTACCGCGCGTCGAGGTCGAGCCGGTCGAGGACCAGGCGCGCAGCGGCCATCACCTCTTTGCCGACCCCGTCTCCGGGAAGCCATGCTATGGTGTACTTCGCCATTCCAAGAACTCCTGTCTCCTGCGTGTTCACTCCAGACCCAGGTATCTCCGCGTGTACGGCAGCAATCCCCCCGCTTCGAGGATGGCCCTCACCTCCCCGCTGAAGGGCGGGAAGGAGAACTCCCCCTTCTCCGAGAGGATTCTACCGTTACGAAGGTCTATCTCAACGACGTCGCCCGCCTCCAGGGCTCTCACAGCCTCCGGGCAGCGGATGGGAGGAAGCCCGGAGTTGACGCAGTTGCGGAAGTATATCCTGACGAACGACTCCGCTATCACGGCGGCGACGCCCGCCGCCTTCAGGCACAGCACCGCCTGCTCGCGCGACGAGCCGCACCCGAAGTTGCGCCCCGCCACTATCACGTCGCCCGGCTTCACCTCCTTGGCGAAGGACGGGTCCAGGTCCTCCAGCGCGTGCGCCGCCATCTCGGAAGGCTCGCTCACTACATAAGTGTACTTCCCCGCGAAGATGACGTCGGTGTTCACGTCGTCGCCGTACTTCCACACCCTACCCTTCACGGCTCGCCTCCTTTCCGTAGGCGGGCGGAAGCGCTATCTCCCCCGCGACGGCGGACGCCGCCACCGTCTCGGGAGAGGCGAGGTATATCTCCGCTTCCTTGCAGCCCATCCGCCCCTTGAAGTTCCGGTTCGCCGTGGAGATGCAAACCTCGCCGGGGGCGAGAACGCCCTCGTGCGCGCCGAGGCACGGGCCGCAGCCGGGATTCATCACCACCGCGCCCGCCGCGAGGAACACTTCCATCAGCCCTTCCTTCAGCGCCTGCATGTACACCTCGGAGGACGCCGGGAACACGAGCAGCCTCACCCCGCGCGCCACCTTCCGGCCGCGCAGCACCTCCGCCGCGGCCCGCAGGTCTTCTATCCGGCCGTTCGTGCAGGTCCCTATCAGCGCCTGGTGTATCCTCGTCCCGGCCTTCTCGCGCACCGGAGCGTAGTTCGCCACCGTATGCGGGCAGGCGAGCCCCGGTTCGATCTCCGACAGGTCGTACCGCAGCCGCCGCGCGTACTCCGCGTCCTCGTCCGGGAACAGCGGCCTGGACTCGTAGGGCTCGGGCCGCCCCTCCAGGAAGCGCTCCACCTTCTCGTCGGGGGGCAGGTAGGCGTTCTTCGCCCCCATCTCGGCCCCCATGTTGGCGAGAAGCATCCGCTCGGAGACGGACAGCCCCGCCGCGGCTGGACCGCTGAACTCCACCGACATGTAGAGCGCCCCGTCGGCCCCTATGTCGCCGATTATCTTGAGCGCCAGGTCCTTCGCCCCCACGCCCGGCGGGAACTCCCCGGCGAGCTCTATGGAGAGGGCCTCCGGAACCCGGAACCACAGCCTGCCCGTGGCCCATATCGAGGCCGCCTCGGTGCGCCCTATGCCCGCGGCGAACGCGCCGAACGCCCCCGCCGTGGTGGTGTGCGAGTCGCTTCCCGCAACTATCCCGCCGGGACGCGCGAGCCCCTGTTCAGCCAGCACCTGGTGGCACACTCCCCGGTTCACGTCGTGGAAGTGTACTATCCCCTGCTCGGCGACGAACTCCCTTATCCTCTTGTGGTTGGCCGCGTACCTCTCGTCGGCTGCGGGAACGCAGTGGTCGAGGAATATCGCCGTCCGCTCCGGGTAGCGCACCCTCTCCGCCCCCATGCTCCCGAACGTCTTGATTATCGCCGCCGAGTTGTCGTGCGACAGGCACACGTCGGGCTCGACGAACAGTATCTCGCCGACCTCGACCCGCTCCCTCCCGGCGGCGGCCGCGAGCGCCTTCTGCGCGAACGTCATGCCCGCCATCTCTCACCCCCTCAAGGGCTGGAAGGACATGTAGTCGGCGTAGTACACGATGAAGGCCTCCGGCGAGCGCTTCGAGTGGTCCCCTTCCTTGGAGTGCACCGCTATTATGTGCTGCACCTCCGCCGGGAGGCCCGCCTCGTCCGCCACCGCCACCCCGCTGAAGGGATGCCGCAACAGCGCCCCGAAGCGGGATTTCACGAAGGCCCCGTCGCGTTCCTCGTACTCCAGCAGTTTCCCCACGTCGTGCAGCAGGGCGCCGGAGGTGAGCGCGTCCATGTCGGGCGAGAACGCCTCTCCCAGCATGGCGGAGAGCTCCGCCGCCGCGGCCCGCGCCGCGCGGGTCACCGCCCGCACGTGCTGCACCATGTTCGCCGGGCAAGGCTCGATGAGAAGCGTGAAGGGCATCCTCGTCAGGTCGTCCGGCGTCCAGCCGCCGCGCCGCAGGGCGGACAGGAAGGCGTCGAGCGTCCTGCGCCTCAGCTCCGCGTCCTCGATGAGTTCGAATTCCGGTATCAGCTCGAGCAGTCGTCGCTCCATATCCGAATCTTCCTCCGCTCTCAGGAATCTGAAAGTTCCCGCGGCGGCGGCCCGTCGTAGTAGTGCGCGTCGGGCGTCACCCGCCGCATCGGACGGAACCGCGTCGTCTCCTCGAAGTAGTGCGCCGCCAGGCCGGGAACGCGGGCCACGATGAAGAAGGCGTTGGCGTATTCCGGCGGAAAGCCCAGATCGCACAGCACCGCCGCCATCGCCCCGTCCACGTTCAGCGGAAGCTCCTTCCCCGCCAGCCTCGACACGCTCTCCCTCATGGCGAGCGCGAAGCGCTGGTGCGGGCCGAAAAGCCCCTTCTCCCGCGACAGCTCGAACAGCCGGGCGGTGCGCGGATCGTTCTTGTGGTAGCGGTGGCCGAAGCCCGCGGCGCGCTTCCCCTCCCCCTTCAGGCGGGCGGCGAGGGCGTCGGCGGCCGAGGCGAGGTCCCCGTCCTCTCCCGCCGAGCGCACCCCCTCGTAGAACAGCCGCATCGCGTCCTCTATCGCCCCGCCGTGGAACCGGTTTATCGCGAGCACTCCCGC
>QNBY01000314.1 GCA_003644275.1 Planctomycetota bacterium | reverse complement strand
TGGAGCGGAGGCGATGCGGTCCGCCGAAGGACAATGACGACAGAGGTGCCCCCGAGGTGAGCGAAAAACACAGCGAAGGCAGGATAGTAGCGGTCATCGGCCCGGCGGGGGACGGCGCGCTTCCCGCCGGGGAATTGCCGGAGATATACTACGCCCTCAAGATACGCGATTCCGAGAAGGGAATAGACCTGACGGTCGAGGTGGCCCAGCACCTGGGCGAGAACACCGTGCGGTGCGTGGCGATGAGCTCGACCGACGGGCTGGTCCGCGGGATGAAGGTGGAGAACACCGGGGCTCCCGTGATGGTTCCGGTGGGACCCGAGACGCTGGGGCGCATAATGAACGTCATCGGCGAGCCCGTGGACGAGCTGGGGCCGATAGGGGAGAAGATGCGGTATCCCATCCACCGGCCGTCGCCGAAGCTGGGCGAGCTTCTCCCGACCACCGAGATACTGGAGACGGGGATCAAGGTGGCGGACCTTCTCTGCCCGTACCCGAAGGGCGGCAAGGTGGGGCTCTTCGGCGGCGCGGGAGTGGGCAAGACGGTCATAGTGATGGAGCTCATCCACAACATAGCGAAGCACCACGGCGGATACTCGGTGTTCTGCGGGGTGGGCGAGCGCTCGCGCGAGGGCAACGACCTGTGGAACGAGATGCGCGAGTCGGGCGTCCTCAAGAGCGCGGCGCTGATATACGGCCAGATGAACGAGCCTCCCGGGGCGAGGCTCAGGGTGGGCCTGAGCGGGCTCACGGTGGCGGAGTACTTCCGCGAGGAAGAGGGGCAGGACGTGCTTCTGTTCATAGACAACATCTTCCGCTTCGTGCAGGCGGGCTCGGAGGTCTCGGCGCTGCTGGGCCGCATGCCGTCGGCGGTGGGCTACCAGCCGAACCTGGCGACGGAGATGGGCGAGCTGCAGGAGCGCATCACCTCCACGCGGAAGGGCTCCATCACGTCGGTGCAGGCGATATACGTCCCCGCGGACGACTACACGGACCCGGCGCCCGCCACCACCTTCTCGCACCTCGACGCGACCACCAACCTGTCGCGGCAGATAGCGGAGAAGGGGCTCTATCCGGCGGTGGATCCGCTGGACTCGTCGTCGAAGCTGCTGGATCCGCGGATAATCGGGGAGCGCCACTACCTGGTGGCCTCGCGCGTTCGGCAGGTGCTCCAGAAGTACAAGGACCTGCAGGACATAATCGCCATCCTGGGCATGGACGAGCTGAGCGACGAGGACAAGCTCACGGTGGCGCGGGCGCGGCGCATAGAGCGGTTCCTCAGCCAGCCCATGTTCGTGGCGGAGCAGTTCACCGGCAGGCCCGGCGTTTACGTGAAGCTGGAGGACACCATAGCGGGCTTCGAGGCCATACTCAACGGCGAGTGCGACGAGGTGCCCGAGCAGGCGTTCTACATGGTGGGCACCCTCGACGAGGCGCTGGAGAAGGCCAAGAAGCTCGCGGAGGCGTGACGATGGCGACGCTGCGCGTCGAGATAACGGCACCGGACAAGGTGGAGGTGTTCGAGGACGTGGCCTACGTCTCCCTGGACGCCTCCACGGGCTCGCTGGGCGTCCTTCCCGGGCACGCCGACATACTGGGCGAGCTGGGGATAGGGATGCTGCTCGTGCGGACGAGCGAGGGCGAGAAGGTGTTCGCGGTGGCCGGCGGCTTCTTCGAGGTGAGGGACGGGGTGCTGCGGGTGCTCGCCGACGCGCTGGAGCGGCAGGACGAGATAGACGTGGAGCGGGCGCTCGCTGCGCGCCGCAGGGCGGAGCAGATGCTCGAATCTTCCGGCGGAGGAGATCCCAAGGCGCGCGTCGCCCTGATGCGGGCGAGGAACCGGCTCAGGATAGCCGGCAAAGGGTGATGATGAACCGGGCGGCGCATTTTCTCCCGCCTGTCCTCATATTCACGGCGCTCGTGCTGCAGAACGCGGCCGGAGGGTTTCCGGCGCTGGCCGTGCTGTACCATCCGCTCCTTCTCGCGGGGGCGGTGGCCGTGGCGGTGTTCCTGCTGCCGCGGCGGATGGGGCCGGAAGCGCTGAGGGAGGCGGCGTCGCGGGTCCTCGTGTGGACGGGTTGGGCCTTCTTCGTCGCGGCGGCGTGGGCGGCGCTGCGGTCCTGCGGGTTCGCGGGCGGGGAGTGGATGATTCCCGCCTTTCTCGGGCTCGATTCCCCCCTTTCCTCCGCGTGGTTCAGGATGCTCATCGCGGCCGCGGTGGCGCTGTCGGCCGCCCGCGCCCTCCAGTCGGCAAGGCCTGCGTTGCGGGGCGGGGTGGTGCTTCTGCTGCTCGCGCTGCTGCTCATGGCGCTGGACGCCGCGGGCGAGAGCCGCGCCCCGGTGACGGCCGTACCCTTGCGCAAGGTGGACCACTACTTCAGGCCGGACACGGGTGAGCTCGTGCGGATGCCGTTCTCGGTGGAGGTGCTGGACTTCGAGCTCGCCGAGCCCTCCCCTCCCTGGGTGCTGAAGGCGCGGGACCGTTCGAACCGGCTGAGGCTCGCGCGCGCGGTGTTGGGGCCGGATTCCTGGCGGCTTCCGGGGGCGGGCACGACGTTGGAGGCGCTGCCGTAGCTGCGGCGGGC
>QNBY01000313.1 GCA_003644275.1 Planctomycetota bacterium | reverse complement strand
TCCTTGCGCTCGCGCAGGGGCGGCAGGTTTATCCGGAGGACGTTCAGGCGGTAATAGAGGTCCTCCCGGAAGAGCCCCGCGGCTATGCACCTCGTCAGGTCCTTCTTCGTGGAGGCGATTATGCGGGCGTCGGTCCGTATGGTGGTGGTGCTGCCCAGCCGTTCGAATTCCTTCTCCTCTATCACCCGCAGCAGCTTCACCTGGAGCTCGTAGGGTATGTCGTCCACGTCGTCCAGGTAGAGGGTGCCGTGGGAGGCGAGCTCGAACCGCCCCTTCTTCGTCCTCACCGCGCCGGTGAACGAGCCCTTCTCGTGGCCGTACAGCTCGCTTTCGAAGAGCTGATAGGGGAACAGGGCGCAGCTCACCTTCACGAAGGGGTAGCTGTGGCGGCGGCTGTTCTTGTGGATGATGGAGGCGACGAGGTCCTTGCCGGTGCCCGTCTCGCCGCTGATGAGGACGTTCGCGTCCGACGAGGCGCATATCTCTATCATGTCGCGCACCTGGCGCATTCGGGGGGAATCGCCCACCACCTGGGCCGATATCTCCCTTGCGAACTCGCGCCCCCGCGCCTCTTCCTTCCTGCGCTGCTTCCTCTTGCCCGCCGCCCTCTCCAGCACGGCGGCCAACTGCTCGTTCCCGAAGGGTTTGGTGAGGAAGTCGAACGCCCCGGCCCGCATGGCCTCCACGGCGAGCGGTATGCTGCCGTAGGCCGTTATGACCACCACCTCCGCCCTCGCGTTGGGGCCTTCCTTCACGCGCTTCAGATGATCTATGCTGTCCATGCCGGGGAGCTTCAGGTCCGCCACCACCACGTCGTACATGGACATGTGAAGCAGCTCCATCGCTTCCTCGCCGCTCTCGGCGGTGTCCACCTCGTAGCCGCGCCTCGCAAGGTAGTCCCGCATGGAGACCAGTTTTATGTTCTCGTCGTCCACTATGAGTATCTTCATCGGCCGCTCCCGGTGCTGTCGGCCCTTGAAAGCACCACCCTGAAGGCGGAACCCCGGCCCGGTTCGCTCTCGGCCTCTATCCTGCCGCCCATCTCCGAGATGAGCATGTCGCATATCCACAGCCCGAGCCCCGTTCCGCCCTGCTTGGAGCGGGTGGTGAAGAAGGGCTCGAAGACGTTCTCCAACTGGTCGGGCGGTATGCCGCTTCCGGTGTCCGTCACCTCCACGCAAGCGAAGCCGGAGGGACCGCCCGGACACACTAGCCGCGTCCTTATCGTCAGTTTACCCCCTTCCGGCATCGCCGCGAAGGCGTTCGTGCAGAGGTGGAACACCACTTCCTGTACGGCGTACAGGTCGCCGCGGACGAGCCCGACGCCTCCGCGCTCGAAGACGACCGTTATCCCGCCGCGGTCGTCCGCCCTCTGCAACAGCATCAGCACTTCCTCCACGGCGGAATCCAGGTCGAAGGTGGAGAGGCGGATGCCGTGCGGGCGGGCGAATTCCTGCAGGCGGCGGGCTATGCGCTCGATGCGGGCCAGCGCACCGCGCATCATCTCCACGTACTCCGCCAGCTTCGGGTCCTCCCCCACGTGCGGGGAGGCGGATATGCTGTCCAGGCAGTTCTGGAGCCCGTCCAAGGGGTTGCTTATCTGGTGGGCGAACCCGGCCACGAGCTGGCCTATGCCGATTATCTTCTCCTTCTGGCGTATCTCGTCGCGCGCCCGCTGCACGTAGCACTGGATGGAGGTGGTGAAGTAGACGGTTATCGCCAGGGTGGAGGAAAACGCGATGAAAAGGCCCAGCAGGTAGGTCCCGTCCGGACGCTGAGCGGCCGTCCCCGCGAAATGCAGCGGGTGCACCGGCGCGAGCCCGAAATACTCCAGCAGGAACACCGCTCCCACCATCACCGAGGCGAGCATGGCGATGAGGTAGGGAATGCGCCCCGGCAGCAGGATGGAGCCGATTATCATGTGAAACACGAAGAAGAATATGAAGGGATTGCGGGTTATGTCCGAGAAGTAGAGGAGAAGCGTCATCGCCGCGAGGTCCAGCGCTATCTGGAGGATTATTCCCCTCGCAGCGGCTCCGGCGTCGGCGGGCTCGTCTCCGCGCGTCCGAAGGTAGAGCAGGAAGTTGTAGGCGATCATCCCGAACCCGACGAGATAGAGGGGCAGGGGATCGTCGAGGACGCGGAAGACCTCCGCCGCGAGCCACACTACGGCGAAGACGCAGGCGCACGCCGCCCACCGCAAGGAAACGAGCCAGCGGGCGCTCTCTCTGATGTTCTTGCGCGGCAGTTCCATTTCGGCCCTTGTCGGGATTCCGTCGGGTACTGCCGTCGGTGCGAATCAGGGGAAGGGTCCGGCCTTGACGGCGGAAAAGATGATAGCGCCTGTTGCCGCCGTTTTCAAGGGGCTTGCGAAAGCCTTCCAATGGGCTATCATCTTCCTTCCCTTTCCCCGAACGAGGAGGAACAATGAAGGTCGTCGCTTTCGTCGGAAGTCCCCGCCAGGACGGAAACACCGCGAGGCTCGTGGGAGAGTTCGCCCGCGCCGCCAGGGAGGCCGGGCACGAGGTGAAGGTGGTGGACGTGTACCGCTCGGAGATACGCGGCTGCGTCCATTGCGACGCCTGCAAG
>QNBY01000312.1 GCA_003644275.1 Planctomycetota bacterium | reverse complement strand
CGAGAACGTGAAGAAGGCCGAGGCGGAGGTGCCTTGCTCCGGCGACGCCTGGAGCTGGTGGTTCCGCTCCGGGAGGATGCGCGGGCAGACCTCCGCGGTGTGGACCCTGCCGCGCGAACCGGGCCTGCCGGACTTCGCCCTCGTGGCGGAGGACGCCGCCCTCTGGGCCGCCAACCTGGGGCGAAAGGGAGGGGAGACCGTCCTCGCGGAATACGACGCCCCCCCCTTCCTGGGAGGCCGGAAGAAAAGGGAGAGGAAGCTCCGGCTCGAACCCGGAAAGCGCGAGCGGATACGCGCCCTCTCCGGGCCCGCGGCGTACTACGTGCTCGACCCCGCGCCCTATGATTACGACGCTCCCGCGCCGCCCCCCGACGCCGACCGCCGCAACAACGCCTTCGACCTGGGGACGAAATGGTGGTGAACCGCGCCTTCGCCCTCGCGCTTCTGTTTTCGTTCCTGCTCGCCGCCGGTTGCGGAGGCGGGAGGAAGGGGGCCGAGTCGTCCTTCATAGACGACTACCTCGGCCTGCGGGGCGGAAAGGTGAAGGTCGAGGTGAGCAAGAGCAACCCGCTCCCGGCGCTGAAGGGAAGCGGCGCGCTGGACAGGGAAGTGGAGACGCACCCCGAGAAGATAGCGGAGATAGTGCTTCCCAAAGGCTACTACACGCCGCGGGTGCTGTCCAACAAGCTCCGGATAGCCGCGAGCTACATATCGCGCGGCGACTACACCTCGGCGCGGCGCGAGCTTCTGGACTTCCTCCGCAAGCGGCCTGAGGACGCCGAGGCGTCCTTCATGCTGGCGGTGGCGTTCCACGGGCTGGAGGACGCGGAGCGGGAGGAAAAGATGCTCGTGCGCACGCTCGAGCTGGAGCCCTCCCATCCCCTGGCCAACTACAACTACGGCTGCCTCCTGCTCGCCCGGGGGGACGAGCTGAGAGCGCTCGCCCGTTTCGACGCCTGTCTCGCCGAGGCTCCCGGTTTCGCCGCCGCGCTCTACAACAAGGCGCTCATCGCCATGCGGTGGAAGCGGTACGACGCGGCGGTGAAACTTCTCACGGTGGCGGCCCGTTTCGCCCCCGCCGACGCCCGCGTGATGAACAACCTCGGCGTCGCGTGCGAGCTCAGCGGCAGGCCCGAACGGGCGGAGTTCTGCTACCTGAAGGCGCTCTCCCTCGACCCCGCCTGCGCGGAAGCGGCGGACAACCTCTGTTCCTTCTACCTGTCCCGCGGCAAGTACGCCGAGGCGCGCAGGTACGCCCGGCTGCTTCAGAAGTTGGAGGGCGGTTCCCCCTATCTGACGTGGAGGCTGGCGAGGGCGGCGGTACTGGCGGGAGACCTCACGGAGGCCGCTTCCCGCCTGCAGGCCGCGCTCGCGGAGGACCCCTCGCTCGCCGCCCGGACGCTGGCCGAGCCCGACTTCGCGCCGCTGCTCGCGGCCAACCCCGGTCTCGAGGAGGCCCTTTCGAGATGAGCGATACCCCCGCGCTGGAGACCCTCTCCCTGACCAAACGCTTCCGCGCCCTGGCGGTGAGGAAACACAACCCCGGCTACGCGGTGAAGGACCTCTCCATCACGGTGAGGGAAGGGGACGTGTACGGCTTCCTCGGCCCGAACGGCAGCGGGAAGACCACCACCATAAGGATGCTTCTCGGCCTGGTGCGGCCCACGGCGGGCACGGCGAGGATATTCGGCTTCGACGTGCGCGCGGAGAGGCTGGAGGCGGCGGCGCTGTGCGGCTCCATGATAGACGTGCCCGCCTTCTATCCCTACCTGTCGGCCCGCGCGAATCTCGCCCTTTTCGGCGGGATAGGGGGCGGAGTGGAGCCCCGGCGGGTGGACGAGGTGCTGGAGATGGTGGGCCTCGCCGAACGGGCGGACAGCAAGGTCCGCACCTTCTCGCACGGCATGAAGCAACGCCTGGGCTTCGCCCTGGCGGTGCTGAGGCGGCCGCGGCTCCTCCTGCTGGACGAGCCCACCAACGGGCTGGACCCGGAGGGGAACTGGCTGATACTCCAGGCGATACGGAGGATGAACCGCGAGGAAGGCGTGACGGTGCTTCTGTCGAGCCACCTGCTCAGCGAGGTGGAGGAGATATGCAACCGCACGGCGATAGTGCGGCAGGGCGAGCTGCTGTACGAGGGGGACGTGCAATCGCTGGTGTCGGAGCGCGCGGTCGAGGTGGGAACGGACGATCCCGACCGGGCCGCCGGGGCCCTCCGCGCCGCCGGTCTGGAGTGCGCCCCCGCTTCCTCCGACCGCGCTAGGCTGGTGGTGCGCTCGGACGATCCCGCCGGGGTGAACGAGCTGCTCGCGGCCGCGGGCGTGCGGGTGAACTACCTGGCCCCGCGCAAGAGGACGCTGCGGGAGGTCTTCCTGAAGTACATGGACGGCGGCGCGACCGCCGGGAAGGAAGGTGAGAGGTGAGCGGAAGGGAAGGCTTCGAGAGGATACTCGAGCGGTTCGCCGCCGAGTGGTCGCGCAAGGACGAGACGGCGGCGATAGTGGTGTACGGCTCGTTCCTCACGGGCAAGATGGGCAGGTATTCCGACCTGGACGTCCTGGTGGTCAAGAGGGAGGACTACCCCCTCGAATCCTGCGTT
>QNBY01000311.1 GCA_003644275.1 Planctomycetota bacterium | reverse complement strand
TCCAGGCGAGCAGCTTCTCCACCCGTTTCGCCGGGTTCTCGGGCACGTTGAAGGGCCTCCTGCCGCGCGTGTCGAGTATTATCCCCACCACGCCGCCGACCACTTCCTTCGTCACCGGCTTGCCGCGGCCCGCGCCGAGGTCGAACTTCCTCGTCGGGTGCGCCTCCACCGTCGCCTTCTCCCCGACGCCCAGCGGTATCCGCTCTATGTAGCCGTAGCGGCACTTCCGTACCTCCTGCTTCCCGTCCGGCAGCGTTATCTTCACCTCCATCGCCACGTCGCCGTCCTTCGCCTGCCCCACGGGCGCTATCGCGGTGCCGAGGTAGATGAGGCAGTCCTTGTGGAACACCTCCAGCGCCGCTTCCTCGTGCACCTTCGCCAGTACGCCGAGCTGCGGCATCATGAAGATGGAGTCCACCGTCAGTATGGTGAACCCCTCCGGCAGGAAGCCGTCGAGCAGCATCATCGCCGACTGCACCCGCCGCGGCGCGTGGGACAGAACGCCGCCGGACCCCACAAGCATGTCCAGCCTCATCATGTCCACCAGCGACTGGCCGGAGGTCTCCTGGTCGAACGCGTCCCCTATGCCGCGCTCCTTCTGGACGCCCTTCAGCCCAACCGCCATCTCCTTGTGCTGGACGAACGCCAGCCGCAGCGCCTCGCGGCAGATGCCCTGCTCCACCATCAGCTCCTCCAGCGTCTGCGGTATGGTGGTCGGGCGTATCATCTTGTTACGTATGCGGTTCCGCAACTCCCTCTCGTCTATGTCGAACGGAACCCACCTGAGTATGTTCGCGAGCCCGGCCTCCGCAACCACGTTCGATATGGAGTAGCTCATCCCCAGGTTGGCGCTCACCGTCCGGTTGAACACGGGATCTTCCGTCTCCGGGTCGAAGAACACCGAGAACACGTCCGTCGTGGCGCCGCCTATGTCCACTCCCACCAGCGTGAGACCCTCCGTGCGCGAGATGAGCTGCATTATGTCCCCCACCGCGCCGGGAGTGGGCATTATCTCCACGTCGGTCCACTCCATCAGCTTCTTGTAGCCGGGGGCGTGCGCCATGACGTGCTCCAGGAACAGGTCGTGTATCTTGTCGCGCGCAGGGCCGAGCACCTCGCGCTCCAGCGTCGGCCTTATGTTGTCCACGACGAACAGCGCCGTCTTCTCCTCCAGCAGTTTCTTCACTTCCCCGCGCGCGTCCTTGTTCCCGGCGTAGATCACCGGCAGCGTGTACTGCGCGCCGAAGCGGGGCCGCGGGTCGGCCGAGCCTATTATCTCCGCCATCTCCACCACGTGCTTTATGTCCCCGCCGTCTATGCCGCCCGCGAGAAGGATCATGTCCGGCCGCAGGTTGCGGATGCGCTCTATCCTCTCGTGCGGCAGCCTGCCGTCGTTTATCGCCAGCGCGTCCATCACTATCGCGCCCGCGCCGAGCGCCGCGCGCTGCGCGCTCTCCGTCGTCATCTGCTTCACCACCCCGGCGACCATCATCTGAAGACCGCCGCCGGCGGACGACGTGGATATGTAAACGTCCGCCCCGTCGTCCCCTTCTTCCTGCTTCAGGACCTTGTTGTCCTTCGTGAACTTCCGGCCCGTCAGGTCCTCTATCTCGTTTATGGCGTTCAGAACGCCCTTCGTGACGTCCTCCGCCGGCTTCTCCACCGTCGTCGGCGCCTCGCCTCTCTTCTGCAGGCGGAAGCCGTCCTCCGTCTTCTCGATGAGGATCGCCTTCGTCGTCGTCGATCCGCAGTCCGTCGCTATGATCGTCCCGATCTTTTCCTTGTCTATCCTCTTCTCCGTCATCGTAGCTCCTCGTGAGGCAATTTCGCCTTCTTACGCTTCCTGTCTCCCCTCTCGAGCCGGCGCAACTCCTCCCTCAGCGCCTCCTGGCGCTCGATCTCCTCGATCAGAACGCCGAACGCCTCGCGCCTCTCGAGAAATCGCGCGAACCGGTCCAGATCGTCGTGGCTTGCTATGGAGAGGAATTCCGTCGCCAGGCTGAGGGTGGGATTTATCACGTGAAGCCCCTGGCTCAATATCCAGTTCAGCGGCCGCTCCGCCTCCAGAAGGATTATCGCCGGCGTCGTGAGCCCGTACCTCACTATCTTGCGCGCCAGCGCCCGGATCACCGGCCGGAACTCCGCGAACTCGTCGTCCGGATCCGGCGACGGGTTCACTATCTCTCCCGGCCTCGGCTCATCCTTCCTCGGCTTCTCGTCCGCCAAGAGAACCCTCCAGTTTGTCCTCGATGAACGCCTTTATCTCCTCCGAGTCCTCGGGAAGAAAAACGTCGAGGCTCCGCAGGTGTTCGAACCGCCCTTCCTTCGCCCTCGTCAGAAGCGTCACGCCGTGAGGGAACGGCTCGATCCGCCTGAACTCGCTCCACTTCCGCCGCGTCCGGGAGTACCACGTCCTCACTTCTATCCCTTCCTCGTCCGCCGCGTAACGGCGCGGAAAGAGCACCGACGAGAACGCTATCACCGATATGCCCGCGGCGACGGCTCCCCACATCGGGGAACCCCCGAACAAAAAATACCCGGCCGCCCCGGATGCCACGATGAACACTATCACGTAGTATCCCTTTTCGCCGAGCTGCCG
>QNBY01000310.1 GCA_003644275.1 Planctomycetota bacterium | reverse complement strand
GCTCACCCTCGCCGTGAAGAACCTCTTCGGTTGCGTGGTGGGAAAGCGGAAGGGCGCGCACCACCTCGCCGCCCGCGATTCGAGGGAAGTATTCGCCCGCCTCCTCGTGGACGTGGCGGAGATAGTCTCGCCCGCCCTCTCCATCCTCGACGCCGTCGTGGCGATGGAGGGAAACGGCCCCCAGAGCGGCACCCCCCGCGAACTGGGCTTCATCGCCGCTTCAACCGTCCCCTGGGCGCTCGACCTCGCCGGGGCCTGGGTGACTGGCTACGTCCCCGCCGAGGTGCCGGTCCTGAAGGAATACGCCGAACGTCTGGCGAAAGAGAGGAAGATACTGGACATCCGCACCGTCGGGGATCCCCTCGAGGACTTCGCCGTCTCCGACTTCGAGAGGGCGGAGACCTTCTCCCTCTCCTTCTCCATCCCCGCCTGGATACGCCGCCCGCTCGCGAGGCTCGTCCTTCCCTCGCCCGCGCTGCTGAAGAACCGCTGCGTCTCGTGCGGCGATTGCGCCGAGGCCTGTCCTCCCGGCGTCATCGAGATGCGCGGAGGCCGCCCCCACATAGACCTCTCCGGCTGCATACGCTGCTTCTGCTGCGCCGAGGTCTGCCCCGCCGAGGCGATGGTGATTCGAAAGCCGCCCCTTGCCTTCCTCCGCCGCTAATCCGCCGGCTCCAGATCCCCCAGCGCCGCCCCCCCTATCCGAAGCGCCGTCCTGCCCGCCACGTTGCCGTAGCTGTCCGCGAGCCCCTCTATCACGAGCGTCCCCCCTCCTTCCCGCTTCACGCGCTCGTAGTACTTCTCCGACAGCTTCAGGCTCAGCCTCCCCCGCACCGTAGAGAAGGAAAGTATGTCCTCCTTCGCTATCCTCTCGCCGTCGAACAGCAGCGCCGCCCGCTCGGTCAGCAGCCCGCCCGGCTCGCCGAAATCCACCGAGAGCCACAGCATCCGCTTGCCCTCGTGCAGCCTGTACCTGCCCCCCACGAAGGCGGGCGGGCGTTCGTCGATGTGGACCACCCGCGCCAGCTCGTCGCGCCCGCCGGACGGATCCGTCACCACGAACATGACCACCATCTTCCCCTCGTAGCCCTTCAGCTTCTCCACCGGCAGCTCGAAGCGCACGCTGCAACCGCCGTTTCCCTCGCGCTCCGCCGTGAATATGCGCTTGCCCCTGCGCTTCCCGCCGGACCCGCCGGCCGCGTACACCCTAACGGCCGCCTTGGATATGCCCTTCGGGCTCGACAGCACCACGGCGGGAAGCTCGGGCCCCGCGAGCGGCGGCAGGAAACGCACCTCGTCCAGCAGGAAATAGGTCCCGTCGTAGTGCCCGCGGTACGAGTTGAAGTCCCCTATGTCCACGCTCAGGCATTTCTCCGGGACGAGCCCCGGCTTCTCGCGCATGTCCCAAAGCACCCTCTCCCATTTCCAGGACGGCTTGTGCCTCTCCGGGTTGTCCCACTCCCCCCATCTTCCCTTCGTCTCCGCCTTCATGGCGGATTGGAAATGCACGAGCAGCGACAGCCCCCCCTTTCCGATCCGCGAGGGCGTCCTCAGCAGGCACTCCACGAACGGCCGCCGCGTGGCCAGGTCGTGCACGGGGAACGACACGCCGAACACCTGGGCGAGGTCGGTGCACATCACCCTCAGCGAATGTCCGAGCGTGGGATCCTCCGTCCGGACCCGCGCCAGGTCCGTCGCCACGCTGGGCCTCTGGAAGCCCATACGCCAGCGGCCCTTCTTGTCGTAGCTCTCCGTGCAGCGCCACTCGGAGTCGAAGTCGAACTCCAGCGGCCGCCTCTCGGGGGGAAGGCCGCTCCAGTCGAACTCCATCCGCGGAGCCGCCTTCACGCCCTCCACCGTCCTCAAGGCCGCCCGGCCGGAGAAGAGCCTCTCGCCCTCGGCCGTCGCCACCTTCAACTCGACCTCTTTCCCCAGCGGGAAGGGCCACCGCACCGGCGCGACGAGCGTGTCGCCCTCCAGCAGCATCACCTTGCCGGCGGGTTCGAGCCTGCGCCCGCCCGCCTCTATCACGGGCGTCATACGCTCCGGGAAGCGGCCCTTCAGCACCACCGCGAAGCCCTTGCGCCCCCAAACCGCCTCCGCGCCGCTCACCGATACCGTCCTCTCCTCGGCCTTCCTCGGCCTGAACGCCAGTCCGGCGACGAGCATACGGTCGCAGGTGCGGTTGCGCCGCCATCCCGCCTGCACCAGTTCCGTGTCGTAGTACACCGCGAAGCGGGGCGAAGTTATCTCCCTCGCCTCCTCCCCCGGAAAGACGGCCCGCAGCATGGCCGCTAGGTCGGCGCGGGCCAGTCTCCACCCGTCGCCGAGGCCGGTCGTCTCGAAGCGCCCGAGGTACTGCGTCTCCTCTTCCATGCAGAAGTCGCCGAACAGCCCCACCTTGCAACGGCGGCCCTTGTATTCGAAACAGAAGTCCCAGGCGGACATGCCCCCCGCGCGATAGGCGAATTCGAGCACGGGCGTCGCCGCTATGTCCATCTTCCGGCGCACCAGGAACACCTCGTTGGGGCCTCCCCCGTACAGCGGGCGCACCGAGAACGCCTCCTGTCCCTTCCATGTTCCCTCCCGCTCCACCACGCAG
>QNBY01000309.1 GCA_003644275.1 Planctomycetota bacterium | reverse complement strand
TGCACATCATAGCCACCACCGGCGATTCCTACGACCTCGTGCGCCGCTTCCTCTACCACCATCCCGAGGCGGTCTTCGTCCACTTCCCAATAGCCGTCGAATGCCGCGGAAACTGGGGAGTGCGCTACGTGCCCATGGCCTACATCATTGGGCGCGACGGCAAAGTCTTCTGGGCGGGGAATCCCCACACCGGCTACCAGAAGGCGCTGGAAAAGGCCCTCGCCGCCCCCGCTCCCGAACTCCAGGACGTGCCCAAGAAGCTCGCCAAGCACGTGTCCGAGCTGTACGCCGAGCAGTACGGCAAGGCGCTGAGGGGCGCGAAGAAGGCCCGCGAGGCCGGTAACGCCGCCTTCGCGGAGTGGATGGAGAAACGGGTCAAGACCTTCCACGAGCGCTACATGTTCCAGGTGGAGGCCGCCGAGCGGCGCGGCGACTACTACCTCGCCTCCACCATCCTGAAGCGCCTCTCCGCCATATTCAGGGGCACTCCCTACGAGGAAGACATAAAGAAGAAGCTCTCCGCCGTCAACAAGGAACACCGCAAGGAGATAAAGCTCTGGGGGAAATACCACGAGATAATAGAGTCCGCCCGCACCGCCAAGAAGTCCGCCGTGGAGAAGGCCCTGAAGGACCTGAACAAACTGGTGAAGAAGCACGACGGCGAGCCCATCGCCGACGCGGTGGCGGACATAGTGAAGGTGCTGAAGAAACCCTGGTCCGCCCGCGAAGCGGCCTCGCGCTGATTTCCGTCAGCGGTCGAGCTCGCTTCTTAGGCCCTCGACGAACCGCCGTATCTCGTCCCTCACCCGGCGGTAGACCTCGAGGGCTTTTTCGCCTTCCAGCCCCATCTCACGCACCAGGGCGGGCGGGTCGTCGAAGGAACGGTGAAGCGTCCGCGTCCTCCCGCCGAAGGCGGGGCAGCTCTCCCTCGCCCTGTCGCACACCGTAACGACGAGGTCGAAGTCCCCCTCCGGCAGCTCGTCGAGCGTCTTGGAGCGGGCCGCGGATATGTCCACCCCCGCCTCGGCCATCGCCCGCACGGCGCGGGGATCGAGGCCGTGGCTCTCGACGCCCGCCGAAAAGGCCCTCACGCCCTCCCCCAGCAGCGCCTTCGCCCAGCCCTCGGCCATCTGGCTGCGGCACGAGTTGCCGGTGCAGAGGAAGAGTATCTTCTTCGCCTCCACGCTCCCCACGTCAGACCCCCAGGAACAGCCTCGCGCAGTAGAAGTATATGAGCAGGCCGGTTATGTCCACGAGGGTGGTTATGGCCGGGCTCGCCACCACGGCGGGGTCCTTGTCGAACCGCACGGCCAACATGGGCAACAGCGCGCCGGTGAGCGTGGCCGTGACCACCTGGAGCGCCAGGGCGATGGCTATGACTCCGGCTATCTGCGCGAGGGTGAACTCGGGGGGAACCGTCGCGTCTTGCGATATGAACACCACCTTTATGTAGGACACCGCCGCCACCGCCACGGCCAGTAAGAGCGAGACCTGGAACTCCTTGAACAGCACTTTGCCGAAGTCCCTCAACGATATCTCGCCGCGCGCCAGCGCCTGGATGACCACCGTGGCCGCCTGACTCCCCGTGTTCCCCCCCGTGTCCGCTATCATCGGCATGTAGAGCGCGAGTATGACGAGGCTTCTCAGGGTGTCCTCGAAGCTCTGGATTATCGCGCCGGAGACGAACCCGGCCACGGCGAGCCCCACGATCCAGCCCGCGCGGTTCCTGAAGTGCCGGAAGGCGGGAGTCCGCAGGTAGGCGCCCACCGAGTGCTTTCCCGCTATCGCCATGAACTTTTCCATGTCCTCGGTGTGTTCCTGGTTGATGATGTCTATCGCGTCGTCGTGGGTGATTATTCCCACGAGGGCGTCGTCGCCGTTTATCACCGGGATGGCTATCAGGTCGTATTTCGATATCTTCCGCGCCGCCTCTTCCTGGTCCTCGTCCACGCGGGCGTAGATTATGTCCGTGGACATTATCTCGGATATCTTCTTGTTCGGCGGGGCGAGTATCAGGTCCTTGAGGGAGACGATGCCGAGAAGCCTGCGCTTGTCGTCCACCACGTAGGCGTAGTAGATGGTCTCCTTGTCGGGCGCCTCGTGCCTCAGCTTCCTTATGGCCTCGTCGGCGGTGAGGTCCGGCGAGAGGGTGGCGTAGTCCGAGGTCATCACCGCGCCCGCGGTGCCGGGTTCGTAGGACGACAGCTTCTTTATGTCCTCCCGTTCCGCCTGGGCCAGCGCGGGCAGAAGCGACGCCTTCTCCTCCTCCGACAGCCTCTGGAACAGCTGCGCCCGCTCGTCGTGGGGCATGTGGGTGAATATATCCGCGAGCTCGCGCCTGGGAAGCTCCCGCACGAGCTCGTTCTGCACCTCCTCGTCCAGATTGCTGAATATCTCCGCCCGCTTGGGCGGATCGAGCACGCCGAGGACGCGCCGTATCTCGGGGGGCGTGAGCGCGGACAGGAAGTCCGCGATGGCGGTTGGATGCCCCGCCTGGCAGAACTTCTTCAGGCCCTCTACGTCGTTGTTGGACAGGAGTTCGCGGAGTTCGGGAAGGAGAAGAGGATCCTTCATGGCTCGCCTCCGGTCTCTCGCGGCTCGGGACCG
>QNBY01000308.1 GCA_003644275.1 Planctomycetota bacterium | reverse complement strand
CGCGGCGGCCTTGTAGGCGAGGCCGGACTCGTAGAGCTTGAGGAATATCCACTGGGTCCACTTGTAGTAGTCGGGGTCGGAGGTGTTTATCTCGCGCCGCCAGTCGAAGAATATGCCCTGGCTGAAGAACTGGCGCTTCATGTTGGCTATGTTGTCGGCGACCCACTTGGCGGGGTGGATGTTGAACTTGATGGCGGCGTTCTCGGCGGGGAGTCCGAAGGCGTCCCAGCCCATGGGGGCGAGGACGTTGTAGCCCTGCATCATCTTGAAGCGCACGACGGCGTCGCCGAGGATGTAGTTCCTGCCGTGGCCCACGTGCAGCACGCCGCTGGGATAGGGGAACATGTTGAGGCAGTAGAGCTTCTCGCGCGAGGGGTCCATCTCCACCTCGAAGAGGCCGTCGCGGAGCCAGCGGTCCTGCCATTTCTTCTCAATCGCCTTGAAGTCGTATTTCGAGCTCATTCCGGTGTGCTCCATCAGGGGTAAGCCGGGAATCGGGACAAATTATATGCAAGGGGGGCGAACGTCAAGGCGGCGGGGGCGGGGGAGTTTGACCGAACGGGCAAACGCCTTATCATTCGCGGGCGGAGAAGAGATGGAAGGAAAACCGGAATTCCAGAGGATAATACTCGAGCTCGGCCGGTTCTGGGCGGAGTACGGGTGCGCGATAGTGCAACCCTACGACATAGAGAAGGGAGCGGGCACATTCAATCCCGCCACCTTCTTCTACAGCCTCGGTCCCGAGCCCGCTGCGGTGGCCTACGTAGAGCCCTCGCGCCGCCCGACGGACGGCCGCTACGGCGAGAACCCGAACCGTATGCAGAGGTTCCACCAGTTCCAGGTGCTGGTGAAGCCCGCGCCGGAGGACTCGCAGGACGTCTTCCTGCGCTCGCTGGAGGCGCTGGGGATAGACCTGAAGTCGCACGACGTGAGGTTCATCGAGGACGACTGGGAATCGCCCACTCTGGGCGCTTCCGGCCTCGGCTGGCAGGTGTGGGTGGACGGGCTCGAGATAACCCAGTTCACCTACTTCCAGCAGATGGGCTCGCTGGAGCTGGACCCGGTGTCGCTGGAGATAACCTACGGCCTCGAGCGCATCGCCATGTTCCTGCAGGAGACGGACAACTGCTACGACCTCGTGTGGGTGGAGGCGAAGGAGGGGCGGCGGGAGTTCCGCTACGGGGACGTGTTCCTGGAGGCGGAGCGGCAGTTCTCGCGCTACAACTTCGAGGAGAGCGACCCGGAATTTTACCGGCGGCTGTTCGACATGCACGAGGCCGAGTTCGAACGGCTGATGAGAAAAGGGCTCGTGCTTCCGGCCTACGACATGCTGATGCACGCCGGGCACGCCTTCAACATGCTGGACGCGAGGGGGGCGGTGAGCGTGGCGGGGAGGACGGAGTACATAGCCCGGATACGCGCGATGGCGCGCAAGGCGGCGGAGGGGTGGCTCCGCCTGCGCGGGGAGAAAGGATTTCCGCTTCTGAAGCCCTACGTTCCGTGGAAGGAAAGAGATGCCTGATCTGCTGCTGGAGATAGGGGTGGAGGAACTCCCGGCGGCGTGGGTGCGGCCCGCGCTGCGGTCGCTCGCGGGGCTGCTGGAGATGTTCGCGCCGGCGCTGACTGAAAAGCTCGACGCGCAGGCGGCCACGCCGAGGAGGCTCGCGCTGCACTACTCCGGGCTTCCGGAGCGGACGGAGGTGGTGGAGGAAGAGGTGAAGGGCCCGCCCAGGCAGGCCGCCTTCGGGCCGAACGGCGAGCCCAGCCGGGCGCTCGCGGGCTTCCTGAAAAAGCACGGGGCGCGCCCCGAAGACGTGTACTACCGGGAGCTGAAAGGGCGGGAATACTGCTTTTTGAAGAAACGCACCGGCGGCGAGCCCCTCGCAGAGGTGATTGCAAGGGCGGTGCCCGCCGCGCTGGACAAGATGACGTTTCCCAAGAGCATGAGGTGGAACGAGCCCAACCGGACGTTCGCGCGGCCGGTGCGGTGGATAGCGTGCGTGTTCGGGGACGAGCCGGTGGTCTTCGAGTGGAACGGGGTGCGCTCGGGCAACGCCGTGAGGGGGCACCGGATACTGTCGCCCGGCCCGTTCGAGCTGAAGTCCGCCGACATGCGGAAGTACCTGGAGCTTCTGGAGAGGAACTTCGTGACGGCGGACCACGAGGAGAGGAAGCGGAGGCTCCGCGAGGCCCTGCGGAGGGCGGCGGAGGAGGCGGGGGTCGCGCCGGGGAAGGACGAGGAACTTCTGGAGGTCGTCAACTTCCAGCTCGAATACCCGAACGCGGTGGCGGGCTCGCTGGACGAGAGGTACATGAAGCTGCCCGCGCCGGTGCTCGTGGAGACGCTGAAGCACCACCAGTACGCCTTCCTCGCCTTCGACGGGGAGGGCAGGCCCGCCCCGGTGTTCCTGGCGGCGTGCAACCTGCCGGGGAGCGGGGAGGAGCTCGCGAAGGTGAGGAAGGGCAACGAGGACGTGTGTCGGGCGAGGCTGGAGGACGCGCTGTTCTTCTACGAGGAGGACCTGAAGCGGCCGCTCGACGAGCTTTCGGCGGGGCTGGCCGAGGTGAAGTTCCACCCGCGGCTGGGTTCCTACCTGGAGAAGTGCGGGCGGGTGAAGCGGCT
>QNBY01000307.1 GCA_003644275.1 Planctomycetota bacterium | reverse complement strand
GCGATGGCGCAGCTCATCGAGATCGGGCCTTACGCGATACCGTACCTGGTTCCCGGCCTTTCCGATCCGAACGCCGAGGACGGGATGCGGACCTACGCGTTCGTCACGATCAACAAGATGGGGCGCGCCGCGGTTCAGCCGCTCATCGAGCTTCTGAACAGCGACGACGATCTTCTAGTGAAGAACTGCTGCTACCTTCTGGCCGGGATGAACGACATCCGCCCGGTGCCCTATCTTCTGAAGATAGCGCTGGACGAGAAGGTTCCGGAGTCCACGAGGTCGGTGGCCGCGTTCGCGTTCAAGAAGCTGGCGGGCACGCCGGTGGAGAAGGCCGAGCCCATCGAGAACTATTTCTACCGCGAGGCGCTGAGGTACTACATAGACTCCCCGCTGGTGCAGGAAGAGGCGTATTCCTCCGAGGGGAACGTGTGGCGCTGGGACGCGGAGAAGAAGAACGTGGTTCCGGTTGCGACGCCGGTGTTCACCTACAACGAGGAGATCGCCAAGGAGCGCTGCTTCGACGGGCTGAAGGCGGCTCCGAAGAGCCCCATCTTCACGCCGCTGCTGGTGTGCGTGGGCTACTCGGCGCTGTGCGAGCTCGAGGAGCGGATGACGATACTGTCCCAGCAGTACGCCCGCGGCCTGGAGGAGCCCGCCAAGTCCCAGGTGATGGCGCAGCTGAAGGAGTACGACACGCTGATGCAGAAGCTGAAGCGGGCGAACGTGCTCGGGCACCTGGTGGGCAGGCGGAATCTCTACAAGGCGCTGAGCATCGCCCTGAAGCACAAGAAGAACAACGAGATAGTGGCGATAATCGGGGCGCTCGCCGACGTTTCCGACGGCTCCCTCCTTCCCCCGCCGGGTTCCGGCGACACCTACGAGCGCACCGAGGGCGCTCCGCTGATCGACGCTCTGATGAGCAAGGACAACCGGGTGAGCTACGAGGCGGCCATCGGGCTTGCGCGGATAGATCCCAAGCAGCCCTTCCACGGGATGGACAAGGTGGCGCTGGTGCTCACCGCGGCGATGGGCGAGACGAGCTCGCTGAACCTGCTCGTCATCGAGAACGACATCGCGCTGATGAACAAGCTGGTGGAGATGCTCCACAAGGCCGGCTACGGGGCGCAGGGAGCGTTCAGCGGCCGCAACGGCATCGCGAAGGCGGGCATCTTCCCGATGAAGGACATCATCCTTCTGGACTACACGCTGGACGAGGAAGGCGACCTGACGGCGGATCAGGTGTACCGGAGGCTGAAGGAAGCGCCGCACACGAGGAACATCCCGGTGGTGTTCCTGGTTCCGACGGACGCCATCAGCGAGTTCAAGGCGAAGTTCCCCGGCGAGCACCCGTACATCACCAAGCCCGTGGACGAGGCGGAGATGAAGAAGGTGATCGCCAAAGTGGTGAAGGAGGGCAACTTCGACAACCCGTTCCGCAAGAGCGTGAACGACATCGCCAAGCGCGCGGCGGCGGCGGTGGCCTCCATCAATCCGGAGACCTCGAAGATAGCGCTGAAGCCCGCCGTTCCCGCGCTGATAGCCGCCTTCGGCTCGCACATAGACGAGGTGCGGATAGGCGCCATCACCGCGCTGGCGAACCTGAAGGAAGCCTCGGCGCTGGATCCGCTGAAGGCGCTGTTCAAGAACAAGGACAACTCCTCGCAGGTGCGTCTGGCGAGCCTCATGGCGATCGGGCGCATCGATCCGGCGGCGGCGAAGGACCTGCTGGAGGAGGCGATCGCGGACGCCGACTACGACATAGCGCTCGAGGGCGCGAAGGCGCTCGGCCACCGCGACTTCGACACGGAGACCATCAACTCCCTCATCCGCAAGATCAACAAGTAGCGAACGGGATACAAGCCTTCGACGGGCAGGCTCCGGCCTGCCCGTTTTCTTTTCCGGCGGCCGATACGGCGTAGAATAGGGCTTTCCGCTTCACATGGAGGAGAAATGGACGTAGTGTTCAATCCGGTTCTCGGGGCATCGGGCGACATGATCCTCGGGGCGCTGGCGGAGGTCCAAGGCGGGGACGCCCTGGCGGAGCTGAACGAGTTTCTGTCCGCCCTCACGAGGAGCTCGGCGTCGGTGGCCATGGAGGACGTGAAGCGGCACGGGCTGTCCTTCAGGCGGGCGAGGGTGACGATACCCGAGGGGACCACCGCCCGGCGCGCGGCGCACTGGAAGGACATACGGCGGCTTCTGGAGGGGGCCGTGCCGGTGCATCCGTGCATGGAGGACGCGGCGGCCGTGTTCGCCCTGCTCGCGGAGGCGGAGGGGAAGGCCCACGGGGTGCCGCCCGACGAGGTGCACTTCCACGAGGTGGGGGCGCTGGACTCGCTGGCGGACATATGCGGGGCGTGCTTCCTCATGAGGCGGCTGCGGCGCGAGAGGGGGGAAGGCCGGTGCTTCACCCTGCCGCTCGGCTGCGGGGAGGGGGTGGTGAGGGGCGCGCACGGCACGATGAGCAACCCCGCCCCGGCGACCATGGCGGTGCTGGAGGCCGCGGGTCTGCCCACCATGCACCACCGCACGCGCCAGGAGCTGGTGACGCCGACGGCGGCCGCCCTCATCGCCCACTTCGCGGAGCCCATGCCGGAGGGCTACAGCGGCACGGTGGAGCGCGCGG
>QNBY01000306.1 GCA_003644275.1 Planctomycetota bacterium | reverse complement strand
GGAGGGCCTCGTCGAACAGGGCGGGGTTTCTCTTGGCGATCTGGCGGACGGCCCAGTCGGCTCCCTTGCGGGCGTAGAGGGCGGGATGGGCCGCGCCGCGCTCGGCGAGGGAGAGGAACTCCACGAAGGGGGCATCCGGCAGAGAGCGGTCGTGCTGCGCGAGGAGGGCGGCGACGGCGAAGGCGGCGCGGGCGACGTATTCCTCGGGGCGGGAGCTCCATCGCCTCACGAAGTCCGGCGCGGCGGGGAGGCGGCGGACGATCTCGTTGCAGAAGGTGTCGGTCATCCACCAGGAGTCGAGGTCCGCGGCCCAGCGTTCGAGGTCGGCGGGGTCGGACAAGGCGGGACCGGCCACCACGCAGGCGAGGAGCCGCGCCTCAAGGACGCCCCGCCCTCTCTCCCACAGCTCGCGGGCGAGGGGTACGTCGCCGCGGTGGGGTGCGGCCAGGCGGCGGACGGCGGGCATGGGGACGCCGAGGGCGCGGCCGGGGTCGAGGCCGAAGCGGGCCAGGCCGGCGCGGAAGGAGTCGTCCGCGAGGGAACGAAGGGAGCGTAGGAGGGAATCGGCGGAGTTCAAGCGCGCGCCTCCGGCGGGAAAGGAAAAGGGCCTCCGCGGGGGAGGCCCTTGGGTGGCGTGGTGCCGAGGGCCAGAGTCGAACTGGCGACACACGGATTTTCAGTCCGTTGCTCTACCAACTGAGCTACCTCGGCGCGGACGGGGAGATTATATTCCGCACGGGAAAATGTCAAGTTTTTCGCGCCGGGGCGGGGTTCAGAAGGGGAGGGAGGAGCGCATCCACCTGCGCCAGGCGGCGGGGTCGTCGCCGAGGTCCACGCCCGCGATGCGCCTTATTATCTCCACCACCCTCACCTCGACGTAGAGGACGGTGCCGGTCCTGAAGTACTTGATGACCGGGTCGAGGATGGCCGCCTGGGTGGCGATGAGGCCCTCGTAGTCCGCGATGTAGGGGTGTATCTCGCTGCTCTCGAAGTAGGCGCCGGTGGGGGAGCCGGTGTACACCTCGTGCACCTCGATGACGTTTACGAGGTGGGGGAGGGATTCCTTGAAGCGGAAGAAGTCCACGGCGTCGAGGGCGCGCTCGTGGATGTCGGGGTTGGTGGAGTAGAGGGCGCGGTTGTAGGTGTGGACGATGCCGGGCTCGCCGATGTCCCTGAGGGATTCGAGGGCTGCGCGGCGCACCTCGGGGTCGCCGTCGGCGAGCGAGGCGGTGAGGAGGGCCTCGATCACGTCGCGGCGCTTGCCGTAGTCCGCGAGGGCGCGGGCGCAGGCGCGGCGGAGGCGGGGGCGTTTCCTGTCGGCCAGCCCGCGGAGGAAGAAGAGGCGGCTGCGGTTGGGCCCCAGCGCCCGGACCTCACGCAGGCCCTTTTCGCGGTCGGGTTCCGATGTTCCGTCGAGGAGGGAGAGGAGGCGGGCGACGCGGCGTTTCGCCTCGTCGGGAGGCACGGAGCGCATGGCCCGGAGTTCCTCGCCGGTGAACCACTCGCCGCGGAACTTGCGCCAGCCCTTGGCGCGCAGGAGTTCCTCACCGCGGAGCCAGACGCCGTTTATCTTCTCGTAGCCCAGCAGGCGGCGCGCGTCGGCGCAGTCGGGGTCGGCCTTCAGGGCGGCCTCGAACGCCTTGACGGCCCTTTCCTTCAGGCCGACGGACTTCGCCCACACGCCGAGCTCGACGAAGCGGGAGGGGGCGTCGGCGGGGATGGTCTTGAAGATGCGGTCGAACCTCTCCCAGGGGGTTTCCTTCTCGACGACCTTCCAGACCGCGGACTTCTTCACGCGGAGCTTCCCGAAGGGGCCGGAGAGGACGTAGAAGTCGCCCTTCTTCGCCAGGACGCCCTCGAGGGTGCGGCAGTCGTTCAGCACCAGTATGTCGGCTCGGGCCGCGGAGGGGCGCAGGACGAAGGGGGCGAGGAGGGACAGAAGGGAAAGAACGACGATTCCCGCTCTGGACATGGAGCCTCCCTTTTTTTCTTTCGACGGACGCGGCGGGAGTTTTCGCCCTTGAGAAAGGGGGAAACGTTCCGGCCGCGAAGGCCACTAACGGGTGGAAATAAAGTTGACTTGTCCGCTCAATAGCACTACAATAGTCCGGTTGAGACACCGATCGAATCCGGGGAGATGGTTATGGCTCGAAGAAGCGTTGCTGTCCTTCTCATGTTGTGCGTCGTTGCGGCCTTTTCAATAGCGTGCGGCGGAGGCGGGGGCACGGCCGACGTCACGCCGACGCCGGGCAGTTCGGCGACGCCTACTCCCACGCCCACGCAGACTCCGGCTCCCGGCGCGTCGTTCGCCATAACCGAGCCCAGCGGGCCGACGACCGTGATCATCGGCAGCAGGTGCCGCATCCGCTGGACGGCGACGGGATACAGCGAGGCGCTGGTGATACGGATAGCGCTGGACGGGGACATGGATCCCGAGCACGTCATGACGTGGTTCCCGATGACCTACGGGAACGGGAGCAACTACTTCGACTGGAACACCACGGGCTACGACGTGGGCACCTACTACCTGCTGTTCGACATACAGGACGGCGACTCGCACGAGACGAAGTACTCCCCGGCGATCGTTCTCACGACGGAGCAGCCCTATCTCGTTCCGCCCACGGTGCAGTTGAT
>QNBY01000305.1 GCA_003644275.1 Planctomycetota bacterium | reverse complement strand
CTGGAGGCCGCCGAGCCCTTCAGGGCGGACGTTCTCGAAGAAGCGCTTCGCGGGCTGTGCGCGGAGCTGGAGGTGGGGCTCGGCAAGGTGGCGCAACCGGTGAGGGTGAGCGTGACGGGCACGAACGTCTCGGCGGAGCTGTTCAAGACGCTCGAACTTCTCGGCAAGGAAAGGACGCTGAACCGGATTCGGCGGGCGCTTTCCTTTATCGAAAGCGGCGATTTTCCCTACAGCGAGGAAGAATAGATGTCATCCGGATCTTCGCGGTACGAATCACCATTCGCCGCGCCGGAAGGCGCGGTTCCCCCGCGGCTGGCGGTGGTGGGGAGCATAGCGTACGACTCGATAGAGACTCCGCACGGCAAGAGAGAGCGCGTCCTCGGCGGCGCGGCCTGCTACTTTTCGTGGATAGCCTCGTTCTACACGAGGGTGGGGCTGTCCGGCGTCATAGGGCGGGATTTCGAGCTCGAACTTCTCTCGCCCTTCCGCGGGAGGGGGATAGACCTCTCCGGCGTGGAGTCCGACAGGGAGAACGATACCTTCTTCTGGCGCGGCCGGTACGAGGGCGACATGAACTCCGCCCAGACGCTGGAGACGCGGCTCAACGCCCTCGGCGTCTATGAACCCACCCTGCCGGACCACTATCGCAAGGCGCCCTTCGTGTTCCTGGCGAACACCCATCCGGCGGTCCAGAACTCGGTGCTGGACCAGCTCGACGAGGGGACCTTTTCCTGTTGCGACTCGATGAACTTCTGGATAGAGAACGAGCCCGGCGAGCTCAGGCGGGTGCTGGGGCGGGTGAACGGTTTCTTCTGCAACGACGCCGAGGCCCGCTCGCTCGCCGGAACGACCAACCTCATACACGCGGGGCGGAAGCTGCTGGAGCTGGGATTGATCTTCGTGGTGGTGAAGAAGGGAGAACACGGGGCGCTTCTCTTCCACCGGGAGGGCGTCTTCGGCATACCCGCCTTTCCCACCAAGGACGTGAAGGACCCCACGGGAGCGGGCGACTCGTTCGCGGGAGGCTTCATGGGCGCGCTCGCCGCGGCGGGCGAGGCGGGAGCGGAGCAGTTGCGCGCCGCGCTGTTCGAGGGCACTGTTATGGCTTCCTTCACCGTGGAGGGATTCGGCCTCGAACGGCTGTTCGCGCTCGACGAGGAAAGCGTGGCCGACCGCAGGCGACGGTTGAGGGACTTCCTTCCCAAGGCGGATTGAGGATGCAGAACGAAGCGATGCTCAGGCTGTTCGTCGCCGCCCCGCTGGCTCCGGGGTTCGACAGGAAGTTCGCGGAGGTGCAACAGAGGCTCTCCGCGGCGGCCACCCGCATAACCTGGGTGAAGCCCGGGAACATGCACATAACCGTGAAGTTCATAGGGGATTATCCGGCCTCGCGGCTGGACTTCCTGACGGGGTTGCTGGAGGAGACGCTGGAGGGGCTCGAGCCCACGCGCTTGCACTTCAGGGGGGTTACTTTCTTCCCGAACAGCCGTTCGCCGCGCGTCATCAAGGTGGACACGAGCGACGAATCCGGGCTTTTGGCCAAGAGCCACGCGAGGTTGGACGAGGCGCTCGCCGCCGAGGGCGTCCCGCGGGAGGACCGGAAGTTCTCGCCGCACCTCACGCTGGGGAGGATACGGAACACCGCGGACATACCGAGGCTCGTCGAGCTGGCGCGGGCCTACGAGGACGCGGACTTCGGCTCGATGGACGTTTCCTCCCTCACGCTGTTCGCGAGCAAGCTCGACAGGCGCGGGCCGCGCTACACCGTGATAACCGAAGTGTTCTGCGGCGGCTGAATCAGCCTAGGCGCATCTTCACCTTGGAAGAAGCGCCGGGGGCGGCGGGGATGACCTCTATGCTCGCGGGGACGCGCTCCTTCAGGTCCGGAACGTGCGATATTATCCCTATCAGCTTCTCCCCCTTCTTGCGTTCGAGGGCGTCGAAGACGAGGTCCAGCGAGGCCGAATCGAGGCTCCCGAATCCCTCGTCTATGAACAGGCAGTCGATGTGCGCGCCCTTTCTTATCTGGATGCTGCGCGATAGGGCGAGGGCGAGGGCGAAGGAAGCGAGGAAGGTCTCTCCGCCGGAGAGGGACTCCACCGGCCTGCGCGCCCCGCCGTTCCAGTCGTCGACGAGTTCGAAGGCCGAGTTCTCTCCGCCGCCGGAGAGGGCCAGCCTGTAGTGCCCACGGGTGAGATAGGAAAGCTCGGCGGAGGCGTCCGCCAATATGCCTTCCATGTGCAGCGCAAGGGCGTAGGCGGCGAGGCTGTCGCCCCTTATCATCCGACATATCTCTCTTGCGCGCTTGAGGCGGGCCGATAGCTCGTCTTTCCTCGCGGCGAGCTCCAGTTTACGCTTCAGGTCGGATTCCGTCTTTTCCAGGCTCTTTCCCACGGCTCCCAATTTCTCCCGAAGCTCGTCGCGCCGCGATTCCTTCGAGGCGAGCCCCCCTTTCAGTTTCGCCAGGCTCGCATCGGGCGCTTCGCCCGCCGCGAAGGCCAGCCTTTCTGAAGCGGCCTTCAACTTTTCCTCCGTTCCGGCGAGCTCCCTTTCCCTCTCTTTCAGCGTCCCTTCGAGGGACTTCACCGCGGCGTGCAGGCCATTCCTTTCGGCGGTCTTCTCGTCGCGGGTTCTTCTCGAACT
>QNBY01000031.1 GCA_003644275.1 Planctomycetota bacterium | reverse complement strand
GTTCTCGCCCTCCGTCTCAAGGAAGGCGCGAAGGGCGGCGGAGATGCGCCGGCCGCTGAAGGGGATACGGGCGGATATGCTCGCCTTTCCCTTGTCGGACAGTACGCCGCGCAGCGAGCGCGAGCCCTCGAACACGCGCTTCTCGTCCGGCGCCGTCCGCAGGGAGGCGGGTTCTACGGTGAAACCCTCCGGCCGGTTCGCCTTCCAGCGCTCGAAACCGCCCTGGGGGAGGAAGTCGCGGGTCAGGACGAGGCCGGCGATCCTGGCGCGGGCGGGGAGGAGGGCGACGAGGGAGACGGGTCCGAACCATTCCCCGCGCAGGTTCGTCTCGGCGCGTCTGGCGGCGGAGAAGGAAAGCCCGCGGAAGGGAGAATCTCCCATGCGGAAGCGGACGGCGCCGCCCTTCCCGCCGGTGAGCGAGAGGGAGAGGCGGTAGGAACCGGAGAGGAAGAAGGGGAAACACACCATATTGCGGGCGGGGGGGAGGGAGCGGACGAGGGGCTGGAACGCCTTGTCGCCCTTGAAGAGTTCGGCCTTGGGACGGGGAGGCGTCCGGGGAGGGGCGAGGAGGGAGAGGACGCCGCGTTCCTTGCAGACCATCTTGCCGCCGCCCGCGAAGGAGACCACGGTCCCGAGCGGGGCGCGCGCCGCGGCATGGAGGAGGCGGGGGCCGTTGCGGGTGTTCTCGAAGAGGAGCTCGAAGTCGCCGGGCTTGTCGGCGGATAGGAGGTTGACGCCCTTCCAGTCGAGGGAGGAAGCGTTCGCGGCGAACAGGAAGAAGGCGTCCTCCGGCTGGGGGAGGAGGGCGGCGAAGGCGGCGTCCGTAACCATTCCCGCGGCCGCCCACGCCCCGCCCTCGACGGGCCGGAAGGCGCACAACCCGCCGCCCGGGAGCAGGGCTCCGAGGGAATCGCTCCCGGGAAGTGGGCGGAGGGCCGCCTCGTCTTCTCCCACGGGGAAGACGACCGTGACGGCGTCGCGGGCTCCCTTCGGGGGTCTGACCACCACCGAGAAGGAGGGGACGGCGGAGCGTCCGAGCGGCTTGAAGTCGCCCTTCCCCCTCACGAGGCCGCAGCCCTCCGGGCGGGCGACGAGCAGCCCCACCCGCCCCTGGGGGGCGCGGGCGACAGCCCTCTGCGAAGGGGCGTCCACCTTCTCGGGAAGCCCGGCGAGGCGGAAGGAGATCTCCACGGGCGAGCCGAACCAGGTGGAAAAGGCATCGCGGCAGGCGACGAGGGGCGGCCCGTCCGGGGGAGCCACGAAGGCCAGGGTGCGGCGGGCGGAGCGGAAGAAGTCCACGAAGCAGGGGGCGAGGTCGGCCTCGACGAGGAAGGAACGGGACACGCCCGCGGCGGAGAGTATCTCCGCGTCGGCCGAGTGCGAGAGGGGGGCCGAGGAAGCGCCGGGGGGGCCGAGGTACTGGCGGAAGGCGAAGGAACGCCAGTCCGGGCCGGAGGCGGGGAAGCCGTCGGTGGACGGGGGGAGGAACCCGGCGAGGGGAGCGCCTTTCCAGAAGACGGAGAAGTGTCCCTGGGCCGGACCGAAGGGCGGAGCGGTCCCCCAGGGGGAGGCGCGGAAGGAGCAGGAGACGCCGAGCAGGGGGGAACCCGCCGACACGAAGCCGGCGGGGATGTCCGGGGAGAAGGGGGAGGAAAGCGGAGCGACCGGGGCGGGAGCCTCCGGCGTGAGGGGGAACAGGCCCGCCATGTCCTCCGGCGCGGTTCCCGTCCACGCCCAGGGGGGGATCGCGGCGGCTTCCTTGCCGGCGAGGAAGGCGAGCAGAGCGGCGGCGCGGCGGCGGGAAGACGGCGAGGAGTCGCCGAAGGAGGAGCCGCCGGAGGCGGGGAAGTCCCTCACGAGGGCCGAAGCCGCCGCGGAGACCACCCTGTCGGCGAGATCGGGGGAGAGGGCGGGAAGCATATCGGCGAGGAGGCGGGCCGCGGAATAGAGGAGCGGGAAGTCGTCGGCGAGGAGGGCGGAGGGAAGGGGCGAGGAAGCGCCGCCGGGGAACCATTCGGGAAAGAGCGCGGAGGCTCCGGCGGCGAGCGCGGAGAGGTCCCCGTCGGAGAGGCCCGCCGCGCGGGCGCACAGAGCGGCGCAGAGGAGGCGGAAGGCGTCGTAGTCGAGGGCGTCGGCGGAGGCGCGGACGAGGATTTCCCTCACGGGCGGGAGCACGGCCTTGCAGAGCGAGGCCGCGCGGGAGGAATCGAGGGGGCGCGCGGCTGCGGCGGCGAGCGCGGCGGAAGCCCTCGCGCCCGCGGTGAGGAGCGGGGCGGCGGCGGGAGCGGCGGAAGCCATGGCGGAAAGGAGGGAGCGCGCGGGAGCGGCGGCGGACCGCACACCGGCGGCGGAGGCGGAGCAGAGCGAGAGCAGGCGGGCGGACGCGGAGGCCCAGCGGGAAGCGAGGGCCGCCAGCGCCCGTTCCCGCTTCAGGCCGCCCTGGGGGAGCTCGGGAGGGGCGAGAGAGGGAACGGGAAGGGCGGCGAGGCGGCCGGCCGCGAGCTCCGTGGACCGAAGCGCCCGCCAGGCGGCGCAGTCGGCGCGCGAGCCGGGGATGGAAAAGCGGAAGGGGGGAGAGAGGGCGGACTTCCCCCCGCCGGTCACCTCGAAGGTGAGCGGTTCGACGAGCGTGTATTCCTTCCCGCCGGGAGCGACGGCGGAAACCGTCCAGGTGCAGGTTCCCTTCCGGGGGGAGGCGAGCGCGAAGGCGGCGGGGGACTCGACGGAGGCGTATCGTCCGACCGGGAAACCCCGGCCGTCGGCGAGGCGGAGGACGTATTTCTCGGCGAAGGGCACGGCGGGCCAGGAGAACAGGACAGGAGCGGAGAGCGCCGCGCCGGATTGGGGACGGACGGGCAGGCGGCCGTCGTGCCGACGCTTCCTGCGGGTCCAGGGGCCGTCGTAGCTGCGGAGCGAGACGGCGTCTATCCACGCTTCGCCCTTGGAGAGGAGCTCGAAGGAGACCTCGAGCTCGCCCTCGATTTCGCGGGGGAAGGGCTCGAGGTAGAGCCTGCCCGTGCGCCACCAGCCGGAGGGCCGCACGTCGAAGGAGGAGCGGCAGAGCACGAGGCCGTCGTCCGCCAGCAGCGCGAGCCTGACGCGGAGGGGGCCGCCGGTTCCCCGGCAGGCGTATTCGAGGAGGTAGCAGGGCTCGGGAGAGGTGAGCCATCTCTTCTGGAGGATGGAGCAACGGGCCTCGTAGTCGGCGCAGGCGAGGTGGGCGGAACCCTTGTCGCGGAAGCCCTTCTCCGCCCAGAGGACGCGGGCGTCGCCGGAGATCTCGAAGTCCCATCCCGCCGGGCGCTCGGGGTCGCCGCCGTCGCCGCCGAGGAAGGCTCCCTCCGCGACGAGCTCGGGGCCGAACGTCTCCACTTCCTCGGCGGGAAGGGAGGACAGCACCGTTACGAGGGCGGCGGCGAGCAGGAAGACGGGCGGGACGAGAGAGGAGAGACGCATCGCACACCTCCGGAGCGAAGGGGAGCGTAAAGTATATCCCGGTGCCGCGGAAAGGGCAACCGGCGAATGGGAGGGCATTAGGTCTTCCGTTCGGCCGCCGGTGTGGTATAATATTTCCAATTCATCATACCTTCTATCGTCCGCCCGCACGGGGAACGGCTTCGCGTGCGGGCGGCAGGCGGCGCCCGTCATTCAAAGGAGGAAAGTAATGCCGAGAAAAGAGAAGACCCTGTTCCTCATGCTTCTCGTAGCACTGAGCGTAACCGTATCGCTCGCCTGCGGCGGGGGAGGCGGCGGGGACGCGGGAACCACGCCCACGTCGAGCGCGTCCGTATCGCCCTCGCCGAGTCCCACGCCGTCGCCGTCGTATTCGCTGGGCGACTTCGAGGGAAGCTGGCACTATTCGGCGGACGCGGGCAAGGTGGACATGGAGGCCGGCTACGAGTTCTGGGTGAACCTCGACGCGGAGGGCAACGTGGCGCCGGAGCCCGAGGAGCTCGGACTGCCGCTGGTGACGGGGGGGAGCATAACTCTCGACGACGCGGATACCGGGGCCTTCCACGGGACCATCGTCTTCAAGACGGGCGAGACCACCACGGAGACCATCACCTTCCAGGGGACCATGAACGCGGCGCACGACAGGTGGACGGTGCACATCAACGAGTGGGACCGGGACGCCGAGATAGGGCGCGTCACCGGCAGGGCGGACGTGGCCGGGAACTATTCCTGCGAAGTGTTCAGGAAGGCCTACGCGGAGGACACGAACCTGATGTTCGACGGTGTGGCGGTGGTGGAGCTGAGAGCCGACGGCACCTTCGTGAACTACGACGAGCCCGAGGCGGATCCCGGCGAGTGGGACCTGTTCCGGGAAGAGCTCTATTACCTCGTCCAGACCTACGTCGAGGACGGGACGGACGAGTCCACGCTCAACGCCTGGCTCCGCCAGACCCCGGAAGGATTTTTCTATGCCGGGGGATACACAATGACCTCGCCCGACGGGACCGAGAGCGGCACGCTGCTCGGAAAGAAGCTCGCGCCGGGCTACTTCAGCTTCGAGGACTTCTGCGGCACCTGGAACCTGATGATAATGGACGACGAGGACGGCGCCGACGCCTTCGAGCAGGTGCCGGGCTTCCTGGTGAACACAGACGGCACCGTTCCCGCGCAGCCCGAACTGGACGTGACTGGCGGCGGTATAGAGACGTGGGATCCGGACACCGGTTACTTCGAGATGCGCGTGAACATCCACGACGAGGAGGAGGGCGACACCTACGTGATACTGAAGGGCTTCCTCTCGCCGGTGGACCACCGCTGCGCCTCCGTGGTGGAGTACTCGCCCGTCGAGCACACCACCAAGACGGACATGCAGGCGGGCGACGAGCTGGAGGAGACGGGGGACATACTGATGTTCTCGGCCTCGAGCTTCCCGCTTCCGGAGGGGCTCGACGGGTTCTGGAGCGGCGGCACGCTTCCGGCGCTGGGCTCCGACTCGGCGGACGTGATCAACTTCGTGCTCTCGGACGGCCTGATCTACCTCTCGACGGAGGACGGCGCGGAACCCGTGGGCAACGTCATATCGAGCGGGCCGGGGCAGCTGTCGTTCTACTTCGCGCTGGAAGACGAAGAGGACGACGGCGTGACCGTACGCATATACGGGGCGCTCTCTCCGGCCTTCGACCACACCATCCAGGCCACGGGCGTGGTGTACACGAACGAGGGCGAGTTCGTGACGCGCAGCTTCATGGGCAGGTACGACCCGGGCGCCGGGGCGGATGGCAACAAGGCGCACTACGCGCTGACCTATCAGCTTTCCGGCGGCGGCACGGCCATCGTCTCCATCGATTTCGAAGGGGCGCTGACTGCGGAGATAGGCGGCGTGCTGTACGACGTGGTGTGGGACGACGAGGACCTGCTCATCTTCCACATGACGAGCGATACGGCGGGCGACTACGCCGAGGGAGCGAGGTTCGTGTTCGTTCCTCACTCCCTTGCCGTCCTGATGGGCCAGTCGGCCTTCACCGACGACGAGGGCACCTGGGGGCTATACGACTGGGGAGACTGAGCCGAAGCGGCGCGAGAGGCGAGAATCCGACGACGGGGGTCCTCACGGGCCCCCGTTTTTGGTCGGAGAGGGCGTTGCATTGCAACCGCCGAAGCCCTCCGCTATAATCGTCGGCCTGAGCGATCAAACGCTCTGCGAAGGAGGAAACGACATGTCCAAGAGCAAGAAAGCCCTCATCCTGTTTTTGTTGGTCGCCGTGAACGCGGCGGTGTCGCTCGCCTGCGGCGGCGGCGGCGGCGGAAGCGGGGACACGGGAGTCACGCTCTCGCCCAGCGTCAGCCCGTCGCCGAGCCCGAGCGCCACTCCGACGCCCTCTCCCTCTCCCACGCCGTCGACCTCCCCGACGCCCACGCCCACCCCGACGCCGACGTATTCCATAGGGGACTTCGAGGGTTCGTGGAAGCGGATACTGCCCTCCGCCAAGGTGGACATGCAGGAACCGATGGAGCTGTGGCTGCTGGTGGACGGCTCCGGCAACATCATAGGCGAGCCCGCCGACTTCGGCTTCATGCCGAGGGTGGACGGCGGGACCATCACTCTCGACGATGCGGCCACGGGCGCGTTCAGCGCGACGGTGACGGTGGCGCTGTCCGATTCCGAGATCGAGACCGTCGAATTCACCGGCACCATCAACGAGGCGCGCGACACCCTCACCGTGCACTTCACCACGTGGGGCACCGACGGCACGTTCGAGAAGCAGCCCGGCCTGGCCGGAGCGGCGGGCAAGTATTCCTGCGTGGCGTTCCAGCAGGAGAGCCAGGAGGACGCCAATCACTTCCTGGAGGACGTGGTGGTGCTCGACCTGGCGGCGGACGGGACGATGACATTCACGGAGGATCCCGACTCGCTGCCGGGGCAGTGGCTCATCTTCCGCGAGCGGTACGTCATGGTGGACGAGGACATAGACGAGGACGGCAACGGCGAGATAGACGGGCATCTGTCGGTGTTCGTCGAGATCATGCGTGAAGAGGCCGGAGTGGGGCCCGCGCGGCCGAACCTCTTCGGATGGTACAGGGTGTACATGCCGGAAGAGGCGATCGAGGGAGACATAATGGGGCTGCGGTTGACGGCCACGGACTTCTTCGACGCTTCCTTCCTCGCCGGGACGTGGAACCTCGTGATAGAGGAGGAGGACGAATCGCCCACGCAGTTGCCCGGGTTCATCATAAACGCCGACGGCATCCCCCCGCAGCCCGACAGCGAAGTGCTCGGCGGGACGATAGACGAGCTGAACGGCGAGACGGGGTATTTCCAGATAACGCTTCAGATATCCTCCGACGAGGGGGCCAGGAGCACCATCTTGAGGGGCCACCTCTCCCCCTTCCGCGACTACGCCTGCGCCACCGAGTACGACGAGGCCAGCAACAAGGCCGACGCCGCGCCGACGGGGTACGTCGAGACGGGGACGGTGAAGATGATCGCGGCCGGAGCGTTCACGCCCGCCGACCTGGACGGGTACTGGAGCGCGGGCGTTCTTCCCGTCCTCGGGGCGGACGCGCCCCAGGTGATGAACTTCAAGGTGAGCGGCGGGCTGATATACGATTCGGACGATCCCGACGCCGATCCCATAGGCTCGGTGTTCCCCTATGCCGAGAACCGGCTCACCTTCATGTGGACGATAGAGGACGAGACCGGCGGGGAGACGACGTTCTGGGCGTACGGCATGGTCGCCGCCGCGGAGGACCTGTTCTGCGCCACGGCCACGGCGTGGGTGTTCGAGGAAGGCTCGGACGAGGTCATGCTCCCGGTATGTTACTTCGGGACCTACGATTCGTCCGAGACGGGAGACGCGGACCTCGCCGTTTACGAGGGGACGTATTCCCTCCAGGGCGGGACCGACACGATCGTCTTCGAGGCCGGACACGCCACGACGGGCGGAGTGACCTACACGGTGGAATGGCAGGAGAGGAAGATGCTGGCCTTCACTCTCACCAACGACACCGCGGGAGACTACGCGGACGGCGCGACGATGTTCTTCGTGCCCCATTCGATAGCGGTGAGGCTCGGCGAGGGCGCGTTCACCGACAACGAGAGCCATTGGGGGACGGTAAACCTGGCCGAGTGAGCGAGCGTCGCCGGGAACGGAAAGAAAGAGGCCCCCGCCCGGACGGGGGCCTTTTCTTTCGGTCCAAAAAGCGGGGGGCGGGCGCAAAGGCGGATATGATTGCGACATGAGCGGCATCGCATTCGGCACCGTCATCTCGTCGAGTTCCGGCAACTGCGCCGTCGCGGCGGGCCCGCGCGGGGCGGTGGTGATAGACGCCGGGTTCTCATCGCAGGCGAGGTTCCGCAACGCGCTGTCGGAGATACGGGAACGGTTCGGGCCGGTGAAGGCGGTGGTGATCACGCACGCGCACCGGGACCACGTGAACTACAGCACGCTGAAGGTGATGAGCACGTTGAACGTCCCGTTCTTCCTGTCGCTCGACACGGTGGAGAGGCTGGCGACCATGCCGGAGTGCGTGGAGCCGCTGAAGCGGTGCTGGGTGGAGCTGTACGACGACCAGCCGTTCCAGATAACCGATTTCGTGTTCCGGCCGTTCCCGCTGGAGCACGCGCCCGACGTTCCGAACCGGGGGTTCGTGATAGAGGGGCTGGGACACCGGATAGGGTTCGCCACGGATCTGCGGACGACGGAGGGGCTGGCGGCGAGGCTCGCGGACTGCGATCTCTTGTGCATAGAGGCGAATCACGATCCCGAGCTCCTGAGGCTCCATCCCAACCCGAACTCGCAGTATCACCTGTCGAACGGGGAATCGGCGCGGCTGAGCTCGGATCTGGCGGAGCGGCGGGCGCTCCCGAAGTTCATCGTGCTGAGCCACATAAGCGTGAGGCGCAACCGCCCGGCGCTGGCGCTGGGGGCGCACATGCTGGCGCTGAACGGGAGCGCGGAGCGGCCCGGGATGTGCGCGGCTCCGCCGGACAGGCCCTCTCCGCTGGTGTTGCTGGACGGAGAGGGAGGCGTCCGCCTGGAATCCTGAGGAAAGTGGCGGAATACCGCGGGTGAGAAGATGAGGCGCGTTCTGTTCGTACTCGTGACGGCCGCCGCGTTCTGCTCGGCCGCGGCGGCGGTGGCGTTCCTCCGTCCCGGCCCGGAACGATGGGACGCGGAGGCGGAGCTGAAGCCGGTACGGGAGGGAGGGGAGTACCGTTTCGCCGACATCGCGGGCAACGCCTACTCCGGCCGGTTCCGCCGGGAGTTCCGATACGGCCCCCCCGCGCGGGCCGTTCTGAAGTATTCCCGTAACTCCGACACGTTCAGGGGATTATTGGTCGTGAGGGGCTACAAGCCCAACTTCGCCTACCAGGTGAAGCTGGTGGGAGTTCCCGAGGACCCGGCGGCGGCGGAGAGGATAGGGTTCGCGGGGCGCTGGCTGCTTCCGGGGGAAGGGACCAACTTCAGCGACGAGGACTACCTCGCGCTCGAGGACAAGAGCCGGGCGGAAGGATACCTGTTCTTCGACTGGTTCGTCACGGACGGCGACGGCGACGCCACGGTGAAGTTGAGGCTGGACCGCTCGCTGCACGTGCTGATCAACGAGACGCTGGAAGGCTCGCAAGCGCCGCCCGGCGCGGCGGTGAGCATCTTCGAGGTGAGGGACTTCCCCGCTTTCGCCTACGAGGCTCCCCTCCCGGAGC
>QNBY01000304.1 GCA_003644275.1 Planctomycetota bacterium | reverse complement strand
CGAGGCGTAATCGTAGGCGGGGCGCACGGCGAATTCACCCTTCGGGGTGATGTAGCCCCACTTCCCGTCGAGTTCGACCGGGGCGAGGCCGCAGGCGAACTCGCCCGCGCGGTCGAAACGCGGTTCCACGACCACGGCGCCCTTTCGGTCGATGTAGCCCCACTTTCCGTCGAGCTTCACCGCAGCGAGTCCCTGCGAGAAGGGCCCGGCCGCCTCGAAGCGGGGAGGGACGGCGGTACGGCCCTTTATGTCTATGTACTCCCAGGGGGAGTCGGGGCCGCGCTTGACGGCTGCGAGGCCCTCGGAGAAGGGATCGGCGAGGCCGAAGTCCGCCTTGAAGGCCCTCTTTCCGCGCTTGTCTATGTAGAAATAGCGGCCGGCGAACGAGAGTTTCACCGCTGCGAGGCCGTCGGAGAAGTGCGAGGCCGTGACGTAACGGGGCGGGATGGCCACCTTGCCGCGGGCATTGAGGAAGCCGGTCTTCTCGCCGCGGGTGAGTCTGCTCATGCCGCAGCGGAAGGGGTCGCCAACCGCGGCGTTTCCCGCCCGGAAGCGGAAGACCGTCTTGCCCTTGCGGTTTATGCAGAGCGCCTTGCCGTCCTTCCACACCCAGGCGAGGCCCTCGGAGAACGGGCGCGCCCTTTCCCACACGAAGGGAAGCGCCGTTCTGCCGGAGGAGTCCACGAATCCCCACTTCCCGTCCCTGCAGGCGGGATAGAGGAACGAGGAGGCCGCGCGCTCGGCCCGGAGCAGAGAGGGAACGAGGGAAAAGACGAAGAAAGCGGCGAGGAGCGGAAGGGATTTCTTCATGTCCTCATTATAACCCCTTGCCGCGCCGTCCGCCCAAGGCCGTTTGGAAAGAGCGGGAAAACGGTGGAGAATGGGGCGCGGAGCAACCGGCAAGGAGGCGAACCTCATGGAAGGCGACTTTCCCGCAGGCATCAGGGAGAAGCAGGAAGCGCTCTTCAAGGCGATAGACGAAGGAGCGGGCCCGGAAGAAGCGGCCAGGCTACTGGAAGAGGTCGCGCCGCCGACAGACGCTCGGGAGCCTGAGATATGGGCGTTCGCCCACCTGGGGATGGAAGCGGTGTTGCGCTTCAGCACGAAGAGCCGGATGAAGGAAGCGGCGGAGTGCCTCGGGCTGGTGAAGAAATTCTTGGGCCGCTACGGGGATGATGCCCCCCAAGACGCCCTCGCCTATTGCGAGGCCGCCTGCACGCTGGTGAGGATGGCCCTTCTCAAGGAGGAGACGGCGGCCCGCGAGGCGGAGGAGGGAGCGCGGGGAGAGTGGAAGAAGGCCGTCGAGAGGGGCGGGCCGTTCGCGGGACGACTGGCCACCATGATAGCGCTGGCGTGGTTCATGCTGTTGGATTTCGAGGCGGCGGGCGAATGGGTGAAGAAGTCGAGGGAGCTCGACCCGCGGCCCATCTCGGCGCTGCTGGAGGCGACGTACGTTACCGCCGCCAAGGGGCCGGAGGAAGGGAAGAAGGCGTTCGAGGCGGCCCTGAAGGAGGAACCCTCGCCGGTGGAGGTCTTTCACTGCCTTTTGCTCTTCGATTTCTTCTGGCCCTATTCCGGGTGGGGGGGACGGAAGGGGGTGGAGTCGCTCAGGGAGATGCTTCGGGCCTACAGGAAGGAAAAGGAAGCCGGGGAAGCCGGTGGCGCGGGCGTATGACGGCGCGAAGAAGGCGGGTATAATCCCGACATGAGCCACCCTCTCACCCTCGACAGCGAGGTAAGGTATTTGAAAGGGGTCGGGCCGGCCCGAGCCCCCGTCCTCGCCGAGAGGGGGATAAGGACCGTGCGCGACCTGTTGTTCCTCTTTCCGCGGCGCTACCACGACTTCACCCGGATTACTCCCATCGCGAGCCTGCGCGATGGGGAGAGTTTCGCCGTGAGGGGCCGCATAACGCGCAACGCCAGGGGAAACCGGTTCACCCGCGTCAAGCACCGCATGACGATCTCCGACGGCACGGGGACGGTCGAGGCGATATGGTTCAAGACGCTGAACGGGCTCGACGAGTTCGCCGTGGGGGAGGAGGTCTTCCTGTGCGGCCGGGTGTCGTACAGGGCCGGTTTCACCATGGCGCACCCGACGATAGAGAGGGCGTCGGGCGAGCCGCGGCGGGCGGGCAGGATAACGCCGGTGTATCCCGACATGGAGGGAATCGGGGAAGGGCTTCTGGCGAGGCTCGTCAGGACGGCGCTCTCGGCGGTTTCGGAGTTTCCGCCCGAGGTGCTACCGGCGGAGGTGACGGCGAAGCGGGGCTTCCCGCCGCGGTGGGAGGCGTTGAAGGCGGTGCACGCGCCGGAGGACCCCGCCCGGCTGAAGGCGGCGAGGGAGCGGTTCATATACGAGGAGTTCTTCGCCATACAGGTGAACGCCGCCCTGAACCGCCACTACCTGCGTTCCGCGCCGAAGCCATGCCGCAAGAAGATTACGCCGCGGATAGACAGCCGCATAAGGGCGCGTTTCCCTTTCCGCTTCACGCAGGCGCAGGAGAGGGTGATAAGGGAGATAACGGCCGACATGACCGCGCCCGAGCCGATGAACCGGCTCCTGCAGGGAGACGTGGGCTCGGGGAAGACGGCGGTGGCGCTGTACGCGGCGCTGCTCACCGTGGCGAACCGGCAGCAGGCCGCCTT
>QNBY01000303.1 GCA_003644275.1 Planctomycetota bacterium | reverse complement strand
GGGCGACCTCGACGGCCACCTCATGCCTGAGACGTGTAAAGGACGGGTCTCCTTCCTTCTGCGATCCGTTCTCTTCCATGTTCCTCCCGCGCAAATGATATTGGGATGAAGGGATTTGTCAATGTTTTGCCGTTCGCATGACGGGGGTTATCATTCAACCGATGCGACGCACCACCCTGGCGGTCCTTCTCGGCTTCGCGCTGGTGTACGCCGCTTCCGCGTTCGTCTTTCCCCTCATGGAGCCCGACGAGGGGCGGTATCTGACGATACCGTACGAGATGGCGGAGAGCGGCGATTTCGTGCTTCCCACCCTGAACGGAGTTCCCTACCCGGACAAGCCGCCGCTGCAGTACTGGGTGACGGCGGGGCTGATGGCGGCGTTCGGCCCGCACGTGTGGGTGGGGCGGGTGTTTCCGACGGCGTGCACGCTGTTCGCGGCGCTGCTTCTCTTCCTGTTCGTGAGGCGCGAGAGCGACGAGGAGCGGGGGCTGCTCGCGGCGGCGGTGTTCCTCGGGAGCCTGTACACGCTGGGAGTGGGGAGGCTGAACACGCTGGACGCGGCGTTCGGGGCCTTCGTCGCCTGGGCGCTGTTCGAGGCGAGGCGGCACCTGCAGGGCGGGGGGAGGCGGCACCTCTATCTCGGCTGGGGCGCGCTGCTTCTCGCCTTCTTCACCAAGGGGCTCGCCGCGCCGGTGCTCGTCGGGGGCGCGTTGCTGGCGTGGTCCGTGCTGTCGGGCAGGCCGCTCCGCTGGCTCGACCTGGTGCGGCCGCTCCCGCTGGCGGTCTTCGCCGCCGCGGTCGTCGTGTGGCTGTGGCTGCTGGAGCGGAGTTGTCCCGGCGCGGGGTGGTTCTTCGTGGTGCACGAGCACTTCGCCCGCTTCACCACCGAGGCGCACCACCACGGGGCGCCGTGGTATTATTTCCTGCTCGTGCTCGCGGGAGGGCTCATGCCCTGGACGCCGCGGATTTTCCGCCTGAAGCCTCGGAACGGGGACGCCGCGCTGTTTTTAGCGTCGTGGGCGGGGTTCGTGCTGCTGTTCTTCTCGGTGTCCTCGTCGAAGCTTCCCACCTACCTCACGCCGATGTGGCCCGCGGCGTGCGGCCTGTTCGCGCTGTGGTTCGCCGAGGCGCGGGGGGCGGCCGCGAGGGCCGCGGCGGCCGGAGGGGCGTTCCTGCTCGCCGCCGCGATGGCGGCCGCGCCGTTCCACCTCGTGGAGAGGTACGGGGCGGCGGTCGTTGGAGACGGGGGGCTACCCCTGAGCCTGCTCGCGGCGGGGATAGCGGCCGCGGCGGGGTTCCGCGAAATGCGCCGGGCCTCGGGGGCGGGGGGGATCGTTGGGACGGCGTTGATGGTCGCGTTGGCGCTGGCGGTGTTCTCGGCTCCGTTCGGCGAGGCGATGGACCGCTTGAAGGGCTCGGAGGGCATCGCGCGCGTGCTGGAAAGGGAGGCCCGCGCGGGCGACCGGCCCGCCCGCTACAAGAGCGAGCTGCAGGGGCTGCCCTTCCTGCTCGGGGAGAGGGTGGCGGTGCTCGGAAGCCCGGGCGAGCTCGCCTTCGGGGTGGAGCGCCTCGCGCCCGAGGAGAGGAGCCGGTGGTTTCCTACGAAGGCGGAATATCGCCGGGCGGTCCGGGAGGGCGAGCGCTTCCTGGTGGTGATGAGGCGGGGGCGGATGGAGGAGTTCGAGAGAGAATGGGGACCGGCCCGATTGGTGGGCTCGTGGGGCCGGTTCGTGGTGATGAGGAGCGTTCCGCCGCGCGAGGAAAGGAAGGAACGATGAGGAAGCGAGAGGACAGGCTGCCGTTCTGCCGCCCGTGGATAGGCGAGGAAGAGGCGGAAGCCGTGGCGGAGGTGCTTCGGAGCGGCTGGATAACCTACGGGCCGCGGACGGTGGAGTTCGAGCGGCGCTTCGCCGAGTTGACGGGGGCGGAGTACGCCGCCGCCGTGTCGTCCGGGACGGCGGCGCTGCATCTCATCCTGCTCGCGCTGGGAGTGGGGCCTGGCGACGAGGTGATAATGCCCACGCTCACCTTCGCGAGCGATCCGAACGTGGTGGAGTTCTGCGGGGCGCGGCCGGTGTTCTGCGACGTGGATCCCCGCACCCTGCTTATGGACGTGGAGTCCGCCGCGTCGCTGGTGACGGAGCGGACGCGGGCGGTGATAGCGGTTCACTACACGGGCGCGCCGGTGGACGTGGAGGCGCTGGCGGCCGCCCTGCCCTCCGGCGGTCCGGCGATAATCGAGGACGCGGCGCACGCCGCGGGGACGGAGCTTCGGGGGAGGCACGTGGGGGCGCTGGCGAGGGCGGGGTTCTTCTCGTTCCACCCGATAAAGAACGTCACGGCGGGCGAGGGCGGGATGATAACCACGAACGACGCCGCGCTCCACGAGAGGATAAGGCGGCTGCGCTACCACGGGATAGACAAGGACGCCTGGCAGCGCTACGGGCGGCGCGCCACGGGCGGCTACGACGTGGAGTATCCGGGGCTGAAGTACAACACCACGGACATACACAGCGCGGTGGGGCTCGTGCAGCTCGACAAGCTGGAGCGGGCGAACGCGCGGCGGGCGGAGATATACCGGCGCTACCGCGAGGCGCTGGCGGACGTGGAGGGAGTGAGGTTCCCGGAGGACCCGCCGTGGGAGCACACGCACGC
>QNBY01000030.1 GCA_003644275.1 Planctomycetota bacterium | reverse complement strand
CGCGCTCGCGCGATTTCCTCGCTCCCGCCATCGCCCTGCGGGAGGCGGAGGGAGGCCGGACGGTGTGGAGCGGCATACTCTTCGGTCTGCAGATGGGTTCGAACTCGCTGTTCCTGCCGCACTGCGGGCTTCCCGTCCACTACCGCCACTACGACGAGCGGCGGGACTGCGAGGCGTTGGAGAGCACTGACCTGCCGTGGCTTCCCGTGGTGGAGGCGAGGATAGCCGGGCTCGGGCGGTACGTGCTCCGGGCGGTGAAGGGGACGAAGCTGGCGGTGCCCCACAGCCACTACTCGCTGGTGGTGGCGGAGGCGTTGCCCGGGGACCTCGCCAGCGGGGAGAAGGGCTCGGCCGCCGTGGTGCTCCGCGGCCCGAAGGGGGAAGAGAAGTTCCTGCTGGGGGAGAGCTCGCTCAGCGTGCGGGGCAAGCGCTATCCCAACTGCCGCATGATATACCTGCATCCGCGGACGGAGGGGGAAAGCTGCGATTTCGTCCGTATCTTCTCGCGGCCGGACGGGAAGCTCGCGCGGGACGTGTTCAGGAACGGGGCGCGCGTTCCGGCCGAGGAGGGCGATCCGTTCGACTTCGGCGGGGTGCGGTTGGAGGCGTCCGAGCCCGTGCCGGAAGCCGCGGTGTCGGAGACCATCGTGGCCGAAGCGGAGGGTTCGCCCTGCCTGGAGGTGCGGCTGCACAGGAGCGACGGGAGCACGAAGGACGTGGTGCTCCACCCGCGGGCGGGCTCGCCCGTGGAGCTGCCGCGCGAGGAGATGTTTCTGACGGTCGAGCCTGCGGTGGGGGGCGGAGTGAAGAAGGTGCGGCTGCGGGTCGCCCTGCCGGGCTCGCCGGGGGGGGAGTTGGAGATAACGCCGGATTCGCCCCTCAGTTACAGGGGCTGCACCGTGGCGGTGCTGGACTACGACCGCGTGCTGGGCAACTACGTGGTGCTCTCGATTGGGATGAGGACGATGGGCATCCTGCCGGTGGCGGCGCTTCTGCTTTCCTTCTTGCTGCTGGCGTGGGAGGTGGAGGTCCGGTACGTTCGGGTGCTCTCCCCCGCCGAGGAGGAGGGAAGCGCGGGAAAGGGGGACGAGGAATGAGCGCCTTGGCCTTCGCCGCCGCGGGGATATATTTCCTGTTCGGGCTGGCCGGGCTCGCGGGGCGGGGCGTGCATCCGCTTCTGCCCGCGCTGGCGGCGCCGCTGGCCGCGCTCGGCGCCTCGCTGTTCGACCTGACGGCCTCGCCGTGGGGAGAAGGATACACGGACGCCCTGTTCATCGCGGCCGCCTGGCTTCCGCTGTGGCTGGTGAGCCTGGCGTGCATGTACTCCGCCTTCATCGATTTCATGAAGCGGGGGAAGCCCGGGCGCGGGTTCTGGCTGTTCACCGTCGCCGCCTCGCTGGCGTCGGCGTACTTCGCTTACACGGGGGCGCTGCACCATCCGGTGGAGGAACTCGTGTCCGTGGGCAACGCCGCGTGGTTGTTGCTGATGCTGGGGCTGGCGGAAGGGGTTACGGCGGAGAACGCCGCGGGGCTCGACGAGGAGCTGAGGCGGACCATGTTCATAGAGGCAGCCTTCACCGCGGCCTTCGGGGGGCTGTTCGCCCTGTGGGAGCAGATGTCGCGCACGGGCGCTTACTCGTTTTCCTCGCCGCTGCTGGCGCTCGCGGCAGGAACGGCGCTGCTCGGCCTCGCGGCGGCCTACCGGCGGCCGGGGAGCCGTTCCTACCATCTGACGGCGGCGGCGTTGCTGTTCATGGCGGTTTACGGGTTCCTGCTGGAGTTTCCGTGATGCAGGACGTGCAGAGGTCGCTCTGGTTTCCCGTCTTCCTCTCCGTCGTGGTGCACCTTTTCCTGGCGGTAATGTTCCTGCAGTTGCGCCTGATGGGAAGCGTGTTCACGGGGGAGGCGGCGAAGCGGCTGCCGGAGCTGGAGAAGCTCGCCGAGGCGGACGAACGGAGGTACGAGGAGTTCGTGGCGGACGAGACGCGCTTCCCGCTGCGCGTCCCCCCCAAGCGGGCGGGAACGCCGCCGGAGCCCGACACCGGGGAGTCCGAGCTTCCCGAGGGCGCGGGGATGGAGAGGCCGTGGGAGCCCTTGCGTCCGCCCCTCGCCCCGCTCTCGCCGGAGGGAGAGGAGGCCGCGTTGAGGGCGGTGGAGCGGGCCGCGTCGCGCCCCCTGCTTCCGCCGCCGTCCTCGCCCCTTCGGGCGGCGCCGGTGGCTGGAGAGGAGAAACCGCCGGGGCTTCCCGACCGCGTCCTGAAGCCGAAGCTGGAGGCATCCGATTTCGAGGCGCCCTCCCCCGCCGCGGAGCTGCCGCGCCCGCCGTTCGCCGAGACGAAGCCGCCGCGCGCGGCCGTTCCGGCTCCGCCGCCTCCGGCGCTGCCCCCGCTGCCGCCGCTGGAACGGCGCAGGCCCGCCCTGCCCCTCGACGACGACGTGGACGTGAAGCTGGAGCTCTACCGCGACACGCTCTCCGGGGAGACGTTCTTCAGGCTCACGCTGCGGGTGCGGGAGGAATCCGGCCTCGCGGCGTTTCCGAAGGACAACCTCTTTCTGGTGGACGTGTCCAACTCGGTGAAATCGGACGAGATGCGGGCGGAGTTTCGGGGGATAATGCGGGTGGTGTCCTCGCTGCCCGCGGGGGACAGGTACAACGTGGCGCTGTTCCACATGAGGGAGGAAACGGCCTTTCGGGACTACCGGGGGTGGGATCCGGAGGACAGGGACTACCTGCTAGCGTTTTTGAAGAGGCCGAAGCGGGCGATACTGACGGGGCTCGCGGGGACGATCCGGCGTATGCTCTCGCGCTTTCCGGGGGAAGCCGGCAGGCCGCTGAACGTGTACCTGCTCACGGACGGGCTTGTGACGGCGGGGCGGACGAGCGTGAAGGCGGTCACCTCGCGGTACTCCAACGTGCTGAAGCCGCACCAGAGCATCTTCTGCCTGAACGCGGGGCGGCCGTACAACCCGTGGATGCTGGAGATGATCGCCCACCTGGGGCGTGGAGCGTTCGGCGACTGCCCGGACGCCGCAGGGGCGGAAGAAGCGCTCGTGAGGTTCGTGAGGAGGTGGTCGCGGCCGGTTCTCGTGGAGCCCGAAGCGGAGTATCTCGCGCCCGACGTGAGCGAGATATATCCCCGCAGGCTTCCCAATCTGTACCGCGACGCGCCGCTGAGGCTCTACGGCAAGTGCAGGAAGGGAGCGGTCTTCGTGCTGCGCCTGCGCGGCCTGGGGCGGGACGGGGAGCGGGACATAGTCATACGCGCCGCGATGCCCGAGCCCGACGAGAACTTGACGGAGATAGCGCGCGAGTGGGCGCGGGGGCGCATATACATGCTCGCGGAGCGGTGGTTCGCGGGGGAGGCGGACAGGGAGGCGCTTTCGGAGATGCGGTCGCTTTCTGTGCGCTACGGGGTGGGACTTCCGTTCGACATAGAGAGGGAGTGAACCTCAGGCGGGAGAAGGCGGGGAAGGGGCGCTGTCGAGTATCCTCTTCATTTCCTCAACCGGGTCGGAACGCCGGGGACGGCCCAACATGGACAGGAGCATGAGGAACAGGAGCGCCGCGAAGGTGGCGGCGGCGAACAGGACCAGCAGGGCGCTCGCTTCCGAGCGAGACCGGCCGGCCGACGATTCGGCCAGGCGATAGACCGGCACGCCGCCGGCGATGTGCCTTCTGACGGGGAGGCTGAGCACGTCCGTCTCGCCGCGCCTGCGGAATCCCCAGTCCTCGCGCAAGGATTTTATGTAGAAATAGGGCTCGCGCGCCAGGAGCGAGCGGCGGATGAAGGCGAGCTCCCTCTGCTCGCTCTCGAGGGAGCGGAGCAGGGCCTGGAGGGAGGATATCTCCCTTTTCTGGCGGGCGATGATGCGCTGGTTTTCGTATATGAGCACGGCGAACCAACAGAGGGCGAGGACGGCCGCGTAAACGGCGAGGGGGCGCCAGTCGATGCGCGGGAAGGGGGAGGTCCTTCTGCTCTCCGACGGCGTGCGCGGCTCGACGGCCCGCGGCGGGGCGGGCCGTGAGGAGAGGAGAGGGTTCATTTCAGCTCTATCGGCTTCTCGTAGACCGCCTTTTTGAAGTACTTGCTCTGCGGGGCGGTGACGCGGAGGATGTACTTGCCGCGCAGGTCGCCGTACACCCAGCTGAAGAGATTCCAGTAGTAAGGGGCGGGGTCGTTCGGGTTATCGGCGGGCTGGCCGCCGGAATAGAACTTGTTCTTGTTCATCACCTTGCGGCTTTTGCGGTGCAGGATCTCTATGTTGAAGTTCATCTTCTCCGCGATGAAGAAGTCCTTGTTGACCATCCTGCCTCCCTCGCCGCTGAAGGGAGATCGGAGGCTCTGCTCGGGTTCGCAGTTTTTGGAGCCGATGTACGCCTCGCCCTTTTCGCCGAGGACGTAGGGCGGTTCGAGGTAGAAGACGTGGTTCTTGGAATCCACGCCGTAGTAGGCGGCGGGGAGGTTGGGCGCGGGGCTCTCGAAGAAGAGGAAGGTGAAGGGGCCGCCCCACTCGACGGTGGTGGTGTTGTCCTTGAGGACGTCGAAGGGGGGGTGTTTGAAGCCCACGAACTCGGTGAGGCGATCTATGACGCCGCGCTCGATGGTGTAGGTGCCCACGGGGACGGAGGAGGGCCTGCCGTCGGGGCGGATGACGTTGAAGGAACGGTCTTCCTGTTTCACGACGAACACCTTGGGTTTGAAGGACGCCTTCTTGAGTTTCTTGAAGGGGTCAATGGTGCCGGTGTCGCCGTAGAAGGGGCGGTAGGAGAGGGTGGAGCCGTCGGGGTCCACCTCGATCTCGACGAGTTCCTTGCCGGTGTCTATGGTGCTGGAGAGGAACCATCCCGACTTGGAGGGGGCCACTATGAGGCCGTCCTCGCCGTAGTCGGCGAAGTTGCCGTTGCAGTTGTCGTCCACGATGAGGAGCTTCTTGCCGTTCACCGTTCCCTGCACCGCGGTGGCGGACTCGTAGTACCACTGGCGCTGACGGTAGCGGGAGCTGTAGGTGAGGATGACGTAATACGGGCGCTTGGGGGCGTTCTCGCTGGTCTGGATGGTGAGTTTCACCATCTTTCCGGAGGAGCTCACCTTGGTGTCGGGCTCGCCGTCGAGGTTGGTGTCGATGAGGACGTTGTTGGGGCCGACGCTGCACCTTATGCCCCTGCTCTCGCCCGCGGGGAGGTCTATGTTGGAGACGAGTTGCTTTTTCTTGTGGCCGGGGGTGAATATCCTGTCTATGTCCTTGAGGGCGACCACGGAGAGTTTGATTTCCTTCATGTCGGCCTGCTCGGCGGGAGCGGCCAGCACCACGGCGAGCGAGAGGGAGAACACGAGGAGGGGGAGCGCGAGAAACTTCTTCATCGTTGCCTCCGTCACTTTTCGAGTTTGAAATCGCAGAAGCAGTCTATCTTCCCGAAGTGTTTGGTCTTGGTCCTTATCTCGATCTTGAAGACGCCGCGCCTGCCGTTGAGGGGGACCTGGAAGAGCACCCAGTCCGGGCTGGCGTCGCCGACCCCGCCGCCTGAGCCTTTAGTGTAGCGGGTGTTGCGGGTGACGGGCTTTCCGGTCTTGGGGTCGTAGACGATTATCTCGAACATCATTTCCTCGGGGATGGCGGCCCCGTCCACCTCCATTTCCTTGGGGGTGAAGAAGCAGACGCCGGAGGAATCGAAGAAGAGGAAGTCCCATGCTCCGAAGGCGAGGTTGTCCACCTTGGCGCCGCCGTCGTCGGTCTGGTGGTAGGGGCGGGGGTGGATGCAGAAGGGGGCGCCCCACTCGATGGGGGGAAGTTTGTCGCCGGTGGCCCTTATCTGCTTCGGCTTGGTGGGGAAGTACCACTTTTCCTTGCCCTTCATGAGGTAGGGCAGGCAGGTGTCGTCGATCCACTGGTCCTCGCGGGTGTGGTCGCGACCGATGCAGCGGTCGGAGAGCATGGTCCACTTGAAGTCGTAGAGGGCCTCGGGGACGACGCCGACGCCCGCGGGCAAGAGGATGGAGACGGAGCGGGGATCGGGGCGCTTGGTGTCGAAGGGCGTGCGCAACACGACGAAGCGGGGCTTCATGGGGCCCTTGAACTTGCTCTTGAAGTCCACCTTCGTCTTGGGGCCGACGTAGGGGCGGTAGCGGAACTTCTCGCCCCTTTCGTCCACCTCGATCTCGTAGAGCTTGTTCTTGACCAGGACGATGGTGGACATGTACGAACCCCACGGTCCCTTGCCCACCACCACGCCGTCGCTTCCGATGACGTTGATGTAGCCGTCCACGTTCTCGTCGAAGAAGTAGATGGGCTTGCCCGCTATCTTGCCCTCCCAGTAATAGGCGCGGCTGTAGGTCCAGTGGAAGCGCTTGGTGCCGTCCCAGTGGTCCACGGCGTCGCAGAGGAAGAGGACGGCGAGCGCTTTCTCGCCGTCGGGATAGCGGGCCCTTATCTTCACCACCGCGCCGGACTTGGTTATCTTGGTGTCGAGCTTGTCGTCGCCGTTGGTGTCCACCTCGATGCCCGCGGACTTGCAGCTGTCGCGGTGGACCCACACCCCGCGGTGTTTGGTGCTGCGGGTGGGAAAGGCGATGTCCATGTCGGAGTAGTAGGGATTCTTGCTGTCTTTTTCCTCGTCGAGCCAGCAATGGCGGCTTTCGTCGTAGAATATCTTTTCCTTCCTGAAGGCGGCGGTCATGAACTTGAGCGCTTCCTTCTCGTTCTTGCAGACGACGAGCTTGAGCTTGGCTTCCTTCCACTCTCCGGCGTCCTCAGCGGGGGCGAGGAGAGGCGGGAGGAGCAGTAAGAAGAGAGCGAGGACGGTGGCGTATGCGATTGTTTTCTTCATTATGTCGAGACCTCCGTTCAACCGTTGGACGCACGAACCGACGGACCTTCGTCCTTTCCCCGGCCGCCCCACAAGACGATGTAAACGAGACAGGCGACGGCGATGAGGCCGAAGATCACGAGGGTGTTGCCCCAGTTGAAACCGAAGCGCTGCAGAGCCGTTCCGGGGCTCATGAAATATATAGAGACGAAGGGCGAGAAGCCGGAGATGAAGCGGGTGTTCATGCCCCATATATCGAGCAGAAGGATGTGCACGAAGGGGAAGCCGAAGGCGATGGCGGAGAAGAAGAAGTAGTGCCAGCGGGGGAAGAGGACGTAGAAGAAGGCCGAGGAGAGGCCGCAGACGGCGGCGAGGGCGAGTGCGGCGCTGAGGTGGAGCTTGTCCACGTAGGCGAAGCGCCGGACGAGGAGGAGGAAGGGGGCGGTGGCGAGGGCGAGCAGGAAGAAGAGGCCGACGATGTGCCAGACGGAGGAAGCGGGTTCCTCGTCCTCGCTCGTGCTGAGGAAGATGGGGGGGATGAAGACGAAGAAGGCGACGGTGGTTATGCCGAAGACGGTGAAGGTGTGCTCGATGGGGACGGGGAAACCCGCCGCCGCCAGCAGGTCGCGGCCGAGCAGCATGACGAGCAGCACGACCGTAGCCGTCGTCGCCCAGAGCAGGGAGACCGATATGAAGAGATTCGCCGCCTTGCGGCTCGTTTCCCTCTTTGTTGAAATTCCGCTCACGCCCAAAGTATACCCGCAGTAAGGGACCGGTCAAACGCGAGGGCCCCTCCCCCAAGGGGGAGGGGCCCCGCAACCGGGATGGGAGAGAATCAGAAATCCAGCCTGGTGGCGAAGATCGCCAGCCACACGGAGTCGGGATCGGAGGCGCCGGCGAAGTCCTCGTCGGGGACGAAGCAGGCGACGGCGGCGGAGAAGCTGACGTCCTCGGTGTAGTTCCACACGGCGAAAGCGTCCACCTCCCAGCCGATTCCCTTGTCTCTTCCGGCGGGCAGGTCGCCGTCGGCGCGGAACCAGGTGAGGGTTCCGCCGACCTCGAACTCGCCGTCACGGACGTTGCGGAGGCCGAACTGGAGCTGGGCGCTGAAGTAGCCCTCGTTGTCGCGGGGGAGAAGCCCGCAGTACTTGCCGGACTCGGCGATGAGGGTGCGGGCGAAGTCGGGCTTGACGAGCTTGAAGGCGCGGGTGTCGCCGTTGGCCCCCTCGAGGTAGAAGAAGTCGAGCCCGACGACGGGCTTCAGGGGAGAGGAGGAGAAGGCGTACTCGACGCAGGTCCAGAGGCGGAAGGAGCCTATGTCGGCGGAGGGCACGTCTCCGTCCTGGTAGCAGAGGTCGGCGAGGACGTTGATGTCGTCGGTGAGGTCGGAACGGGTGTAGAGGCCGATCATGTTGTAGTCGGCGGCGTCCGCGGCGCGGTTGTCCTTGAGGAGGACGACGTAGCCGCCGGTCTTGCCGCGCTCGTGGGTCCAGGTTCCCAGGAGCATGTACTCGTCGTAGTCGGAGGAGTTGTCGCCGGGGGCGGAGTTCTCGCTTATCTTCCAGGCGGCGCCCTTGAGCTTGAAGGAGCTGAAGCCGTAGGCGAATTCGACGCCGAGGGGCTTGTAGTCGGGCAAGAGGGTCATGTCGAGGTCGTAGAGGCGGGCGAGGGAGGGGATGGTGTGGGTCTTCTTTATCTCGAACTTGCTCTTGCCCTTTCCGATGCGGACGGAGAGGTCATCGGCGAGGAAATGCTTCAGGTCGAGGTAGGCGTACTTCACCTTGGCGGTGCCGTTGGCGGAGTCGTCGAACTTGGCCTCGAACTCGACGTAGGTGCTCACGTTGTCGGTATAGGTGTTGGAGAGGCAGACCTCGACGTAGGAGTTGTAGGCTGAGACGGCGTCGGGGGAGGAATCGTCGAAGTCCCGGTTCTCCACGTAGTAGCCGTAGAAGTAGATGTTGGCTCCGATGGTCACGCTCGAGCAGCCCGCGGCGGCCGGGCGCGCGGCGAAGAAGAGAACGCCGAACAAAACGGGGAGAAACAAGAACACTGCACGGGGACGCAAGGGGAAGGACAGCACACCTCCTTATTGTTTGAGCAACTTCGGAACGACGAAAAAAACCTGCACGGGCGTTTGGGATGGGGAACAATGCCGGTTCGTGCTTGTTACGCGGGTATTATCGCCGGAAATGCGAAAGGTTCGTTTTCGCCGGATTTTTTCGCGGTTTAGGGAAAAGAAAGAGGGCCGCGCGGTCGCGCGGCCCTCGGAAGGCGTTACTTGGAGGAGCCGGATCAGAAGATGATGGTGCAGCCGACCACGGCGGTCCAGACGCCGTCAGGATCGGCGACGCCGATCGCTCCGGAGAGCTCCTCGTCGGGATCGAAGTAGCCGAAGCCGACGGTGAAGGTCACGTCCTCGGTGTACATGTAGGAGACGATGGCATCGACCTCCCAACCGAGAGCATCGTCGCGGCTGGTGGAGTTGAGGTCGCCGTCAGCCTGGAAGTAACCGACGATGAAATCGACGGCGAACTTCTCGTTGCTGATGTTCTTCATGCCAGCGACGAGCTTGATGCCGAGGTAGCCGGGGGTGAGGACGGAGCCGGTGCTCCAGCCGGCCAGGCCGCCGAAGAAGTCGTTCTCG
>QNBY01000029.1 GCA_003644275.1 Planctomycetota bacterium | reverse complement strand
TCCCCGTCCCGCCCGATCCCCTCCTCATGGCGATGTGCCTCGCGCGCCCCGCCCGCTCCCTGCGCTACGCCGCCTGGTGCACCCTCGCCTCCGTCGCGGGCGGCCTGTTCGGTTACGCCCTGGGTTACTTCCTCTTCGGGACGGTGGTCCACCCCGCGATGGAGTGGCTCGGGCTGTCCTCCGCCTGGTTCGGCGATCCGGCGGAGGGCCTGCGGGTGCTCGCCGCCAACGTGGGCGAGATGGTGAGGCTCGGCGTGGTGCCCGCGGATTCCGCCTCCTCCCTCGAGCGCTTCCTCACCGCCATATCGCCCCAGCTCGAGCACTACCGCATGTACACCGGCGGGCTCTTCTTCAAGGGCATAATGTTCTTCAACCGCTTCGGCGCGCTGGCGGTCTTCGTCGCCGCCTTCACCTTCCTGCCCTATAAGCTCTTCACCATCTCGGCGGGCCTCTTCGGCCAGCCCCTTCTCCCCTTCGCCCTGGCCTCCTTCGCCGGAAGGGGCCTCCGCTTCTTCATCGTGGCCGCCCTGTTCCGCATCTTCGGCCCCGCGGTGGAGCCCTGGATACGCCGCAACCTCAGGGCGCTGGTGCTCGCCCTCACCATGCTCCTGTTGCTCGGCTTCCTCCTCTTGAAAATGCTTTGAGCCCCGCGCGGTTGGGAACGTGTTTTGCTCCCTCTCGAATGTATAATAGAGACTGAAGGGTTCTTGCGCCCTCGGGTTGACATTTTTCGTCAAAAGCGACAATAGTTGTCGGTCCGCCGCTGTTCGGCGGGGAGAAAGCGGGGGGAAGATGCTTCAGATTTCCGCGTTCACCAACGGCACCTTCGTGTCGTCTCTTGATGTCCAGGCGGCCGTGTTCGAGAGCGAGACCAGGGGGAGCGCCCTCTGGCTGGACGTCTATCGTCCCAGGGACAACGAGGTCATCCTCTTCCGCAAGGTGGGCGACGTGACCCCGCCCGCGGACGACAGCTTCGTCTTCTCGCTCGCGGGCTTCTCCACACTCAAGAGGATAACCGTCTCGCGCGAGGACTCCCGCAAGAAGGGACCCGTCCTCATGGCGGACGCCACCGTCCTCTACGCCGACGACCTCGTGGTGACCATCCGCACGCGCGGCTTCAGCTTCAACGAGCTCGTGGACTACATGATGCGCCGCAACGGCAACAAGATGCCCACCGACCCCGCCGGCCTGTACAACCTGCTCCCCGTCACCTATTTCTCCATGTTCGCCCGCGACCTCTCCAACCCGGGCCGCACCGAGTTCGTGAGCGAGCGCACCCACCGCTACGAGGAAGACCTGGTTTACTTCCACGACCTGTCCTGGACGCTGCGCGAGGTGACGCTTCCCATGTCCTCCCTGCTCCGTCACGAGGACAGCGACTCGCTCATGATGTCCCTCACCGCCTCCCGCTCGGTGGCCGACCGCATCTCCTCCGCCCGCATACCGCTCCTCTCCTCCACCGCCGTGGGCAGGCGCAAGCCCACCCCTCCGCCCGCCCCGGCTTCGGCCCCCGCCGCTTACCGGCCGGAGGACTTCATCCGCTCCACCGCGCGCGAGATACCCTCCGCCGTGCGCCGCCAGGCGGCGCCCAAGAAGAAGCCGGTGCTCGTCGTCAAGAAGGGCCCGGACGTGGGGAAGGTGTACGTCCTCGACGGCCCCGTCTACCGCCTCGGGCGCGACACCTCGAACGACATTCTCATACTCGCCAACGGCGTCTCCCGCCGTCACGCCGTCATAAACGTGAGCGACGACAAGGTGGTGATAACCGACCTCGGCTCCACCAACGGCACCTACGTCAACGCCCGCAAGGTGGAGCAGACCGTCCTCTCACCCGGCGACGAGATATTCCTCGGCACCGCGGTGCTCCGCTTCGAGCTCCGCTGAGATTCCCCCCTCTCCGAAAGCCGCAAAAAACCCCGCCTCGCGGCGGGGTTTCTCGTGTGACGGTCTTTTCCGGCCGATCTCAGCGCGGCGCTTCCAGCTCCTCCAGCATCTCCTGCACGAAGCGGCGGTGGTCCTCCTCGGAGACCTCCCGGCCGAGCACCGCGCGCGCCACCGTGAGCGCCAGGTCGGCCACCTCGGAGCGGAGGCTCTCGACGGCAGCCCGGCGCTCCCTCTCTATCTCGGCGAGCGCCTGCTCCTTCTTGCGCTTCAACTCGGCCTGAAGCTCGCGCTCCATCTTCTCCGAGCGCGCCTTCGCCTCGCCGACCGCCTCGGCTATTATTCCCTGCGCCTTGCGCTCTATCTCCTCTATCTTCCTCTCGTATTCCTCCTTCAGGGCGGCCATCCTGGCGCGCGCCTCCTCCGCCGCCTTCAGGTCGTCGCGGATGGTGCGCTCCCTCCGCTCCATTATCTCCACGAGGGGCTTCCAGAAGATGCGCCACAGCAGCCAGGTGCCCGCGAGGAACAGGACGCCCATGACGGCGAGCGTTGCCGGATCGAAGTATTGCAGGTCTTCCATGTGCGACCGGCGGCCCTTCCTACTGGATGAAGTAGTCCTTGAACGGGTTGAGGAAGACGATGATGAGCGCGATGAGCAGCGCGTAGATGACCAGCGACTCGATGAACGCCAGGCCGATGATCATCGCGGTCTGTATCTTCTCGCTCGCCTCCGGCTGCCTGGCTATCCCCTCGACCGCCTTCCCTATCGCGTTGCCCTGGCCCAGAGCGGCCAGCCAAGTGGCCGCCGCTATCCCGAGCCCGGCGGCGAGTATGGACGCGGCGAAGTAAACGTAGGCGTGGCTGCCCTCTATCACCTTCGGAACTTCCTCCAGCGCGTCCTCGGCGAAGGCCGCGTCGCAGACGAGAAGCACTCCGGCGATGGTGAGGGCGTAGGTGAGAAATCTCTTCATGTTCCTGTTCCTCCGACTGTCGGTCGTTTCGTCCTTTGCTTGCGCCTATCTTATCCCGTTATTCATGCGTTTCATGCTGTACGTGAACCGCCCCGCCTATGTACACCTGGGCGAGCAGCATGAAGATGAACGCCTGGATGAAGCAGATGAACGCTCCCAGAACCACTATCAGCGGGTACAGGACGATGGGGAAAACCACCAGCATCTTCCCTATCAGCTCCTTCGCCCCGCCGAACTGCAACACCAGCGTCACCAGGATGAGAAGCAGTATCTCCTTCGCTATTATGTTCCCGAATAGACGGAAGGTGAGGCTGATGGGACGCGCTATGTGGCTCACTATCTCCAGAAAGAACATGAACGGCTTCAGAAGCCCCGGCACGTCTCCCGTGAAGTGCGCCAGGTAGTTCCCGAGCCCCTGCTCCTTCACGCCCCAGTAGTGCGTGGCGAGGAAAACCACCAGCGCAATGGACAGGTTCGTGTATATGTTGGCCGTCGGCGAGAGCATCCCCGGCACGAGCCCCCACAGGTTGCCCGCGAACACGAAGAAGAAGATTGACATGAACAGCGGGTCGTACTTCCTGTGTTGCGGCCCGACGAGCTCCCGCGAGTACTTCTGCACGAAGGATATGTACCACTCCATGAAGTTCTGCATCCCGTGGGGCACCAGCGACAGCCGCCGCGTCGCCAGCCAGGACAGCACCCCCAGCACCGTCCAGACGAGGACCGCGTGCAGTATCACCGGGTGCATCCAGTGAGGAAGCAGGTAGTGCCAGTGGATCGGGTGTTCCATTCAGGCGTCCTTCCGCGCGGCGAGCGCCTTGCCCGCGAGGGCCGCGGCCACTCCGGCGAAGAGCCCCACCACAGCGGTCGTCGAGACGGCCGCGGCGAGCAACAGGCCGGCCCCGGTGACTCCCGCCTTGGCGGGAACCCCCAGCGCCAGCCTTCCGGGCCGGACGGCCTTTCCGGCCTCCAGCGCTCCGGCCAGCGTCCTCTCCGTCATGCGGAACAGGACGAAGGCCGTCGCGGCTCCTATCAGTATTCCGGCGGCGAAACCGGCGTCGAAGGGCACCGCCGCCGCCGAGAGCAATACCGCCGGGAGAACTTCCGCCGCCCTCATGCGCCCCTTTTGAACGAACGGAGCAGCGTGTAGAAACAGCCCGCAAGGCCGAAGGCGATGCCGCAAACCGTCAGCACGGGCTCGCTGCCGAGCGCCCCGTCCAGGTAGTGCCCGCCTATCACGAAGACCGCCAGCACGAGCCCCGCGGCGAATCCCGCCGAGCCCAGCGAGGCGAGCTTCCCGAGCGCGCCCTGCGTGTCGTTTTTCTCCCGGTTCACCTGCCTCGATTATACCGCCGATAGGCGAATCACAACCTTTTTGCGCCCTTCCCAACGGCCTCTCGGCGGCATACGTGAAAAAGATAGCGTTTTTTTTGCTCATCACACGCAACCGTATATCATTATTCTTTCAGACCGAACGTTACCATCCGAAACGAGGTGACCATGAAGAAGATGACCGAAATCATCTGGCACGGCCGCGGCGGCCAGGGCGCCAAGACGGCGGCCACCATGCTCGCCGCAATGGCCATCCACGAGGGCAAGTACAGCCAAGGCTCGCCCGAGTACGGTCCCGAGCGCCAGGGCGCTCCAATGAAGGGATACACCCGCATCAGCTCCGACCCCGTGCGCATCCACTCTTCCATCCGGGAGGGAGACGTGGCCGTCGTGCTCGACGCCACCCTGCTGAAGACCGTGGACGTACTCGGCCAGCTCAAGCCCGACGGCGTCCTCATCGTCAACACCACCAAGTCGCCGGACGAGCTCCGCGCGGAACTCGGCGCGCCCCCCTCTGTGAAGGTGTACACCGTGGACGCGACCGGCATATCCATCGCCGAACTCAAGCGCAACCTGCCGAACACCCCGCTCCTCGGCGCGCTCGTGAAGGTCACGGGCATTCTCTCCCTCGACACCGTCGTCGAGGACGCCCGCGTCAAGTTCGGCAAGAAGTTCTCCTCCGACGTGGTGGAAGGCAACATCCGCGCCATCGAGCGCGCCTACCGGGAGGTGAAGTGATGGAAAAGAAACCTGGTTGGAAGGACATTCCCATCGGCGGGCTCATCCCCCGCGCGGGCAACTCGCACGAGTACAAGACCGGCGGCTGGCGCACCTGGCGGCCCGTCCACTACCCCGAAAACTGCATCAACTGTCTCGTCTGTTTCTACTCCTGCCCCGATTCCTCCATCCTCTTCGAGGACGGCAAGATCGTCGGCATCGATTACGACCACTGCAAGGGCTGCGGAATATGCGCCCGCGAGTGCCTCATCAACAAGCGCGAGATGAAGAAGCCCGAGGGCGAACGCAAGCTCGCCATCGAGATGGTGCTCGAGGAGAACTGAGAGGGGAGGAAATGATGGCTGACCGAAAAATCCGACAGGTGAAACTCTCGCTCACCGGCAACGAGGCCGGCGCATTCGCCCTCAAGCAGGCGAACCCCGACGTGGCGGCGGTCTTCCCGATAACCCCCCAGACCGAGCTCATGCACGCCTTCTCCGCCTACGTCGCCGACGGCGCCGTGAACACCGAGATGGTGTACGTGGAGAGCGAACACTCCGCCATGAGCGCCACCGTCGGCGCCGCCGCCGCGGGCGCCCGCGCCTTCACCGCCACCAGCGCGAACGGCCTCGCGCTCATGTGGGAGATAGTGTACATCGCCGCGAGCCTCAGGCTCCCCATCGTCATGCCCGTCATCAACCGCGCTCTCTCCGGCCCCATCAACATCCACTGCGACCACTCCGACACCATGGGCGCGCGCGACGCGGGTTGGATTCAGATCTTCTGCGAGAACTCCCAGGAGGTTTACGATTCCCTCCTCTGCGCCTTCCGCATCGGCGAGAACAAGAAGGTGCTCTTGCCCGTCATGGTGACCCTCGACGGCTTCATCATCTCCCACACCACCGAGGTGGTGGAGACCATCGAGCGGGACGAGGACGCCCGCGCCTTCATCGGCCCCTACGAGCCCTGGATATCCCTGCTCGACGTGGACAACCCCGTCACCATGGGGCCGCTCGACCTGCAGGACTACTACTTCGAGCACAAGCGCCAGCAGGTGGAGGCCATGACCAACGCCCCCGCCGTGATAGACGAGGTCTTCGCGGCCTACGGCGAGCTCACCGGCAGGCGCTACGAGCGCGTCGAGAAGTACCGCACCGACGACGCCGAGGTCGTCCTCATGAGCCTGGGCTCCACCGCGGGCACCGCCAAGGAAGCCGTGGACGTGCTGCGCGACGAGGGGCTCGCCGTCGGGCACCTCAAGGTCCGCACCTTCCGTCCCTTCCCGTTCGACCTCGTGCGCGAGGCCCTCTCCGGCGCGAAGGTGGTGGGCGTGCTGGACCGAAGCATCAGCTTCGGCGCCCAGTACGGCCCCCTCTGCACCGAGGTCATGGCCGCCGTGCACGGCAAGGACGTAGAGATCCGCAACTTCATCTACGGCCTCGGCGGCAGGGACATTTTCGTGGAACAGATAGCCGAAACCGGCCGCTCGCTCTACGACCTGATGAGGGGCAAGAAGGACCTGCCCCCGCAGTCGTACATCGGGCTGAGAGAGTAAAGGGGGTAGAGAGATGGCAGTGAACGTTCGCAAACTGGCCGAAAAACCCGAACTTCTCGCCGGCGGGCACCGGGCCTGCGCGGGCTGCGGCGCCTCCGTCGCCCTGCGTCAGATAATGCGCGCCGTGGAGGGGCACGTCGTCGTGTCCTTCGCCACCGGCTGCATGGAGGTGGTCACCACCATCTACCCCTACACCGCCTGGCGCGTGCCCTACATCCACAACGCCTTCGAGAACTCCGCCGCCACCATCTCCGGCGTCGAGGCCGCCTATCGCTCCCTCAAACGCCAGGGCAAGATAGACCGCGACATCAACTTCATCGCGTTCGGCGGCGACGGCGGCACCTACGACATCGGCCTCCAGTCGCTCTCCGGCGCGCTCGAGCGCGGCCACAACTTCCTCTACGTCTGCTACGACAACGAGGCGTACATGAACACCGGCATCCAGCGCTCGGGCTCCACGCCCTTCGGCGCCGCCACCTCCACGACGCCGGTGGGCTCGAAGATAAAGGGCAAGCAGCAGTGGAAGAAGCCCCTCATAGACATCTGCCTGTCGCACGGCATCCCCTACGCCGCCACCGCGAGCCCCCACAACTACGTGGACCTGATGAACAAGGTGCAGAAGGCGCTCTCCATCGAGGGCCCCAAGTTCATGAACGTCATGACGAGCTGCAACCGCGGCTGGCACTTCAAGGCGGACGACAGCATCGAGATGAACCGCCTCGCCGTGGAGACCTGCATCTGGCCGCTGTTCGAGGTGGAGTACGGCGTCTTCAAGGTCACCTACAAGCCCCGCAACAAGCTGCCCGTCGAGGAGTACCTCAAGCACCAGGGCCGCTTCAAGCACTTCTTCAAGCCCGGCAACGAGCACCTGCTCGAGACCTACCAGAAGAACGTGGACGCCCGCTGGGAGTGGCTCCTCGCGATGGAGGAGTTCAGCAAGGAACACCCCTACGGCGGCCTGTTCAAGCCGGCCGAGTGATCCGGCCCTTCCGCCTGTGCGAAACGGGGCGGGCTTCGGCCCGCCCCTTTCTTTTCTCCCTTTCCCGCGCTCGCTTTGCCGCGCGGCTCCCCGCCCGCTCTCCGCTCCGCCCCCCCTCCCGCTCGAAACGCGGGCGGCCGCCCGCCGAGGCGTCCCCTCCGTCCCGCGCCGTGAAACGAAGGCCCCGGGCCGCCCGTCCGAAGGCCGCCGGTCTTCCCTCTTCCTCCGGGGGCGCGCCGGGGCTCGGGGGGCCGTCGCCCTTGCCTCCCTGCGCGCGGTTCCGCCCGCCGGGGGCGGGCATCACGCCCTCCGCCCCGCCCCCGCTCTCGCGTCGAACCCGGCCGGGCGCGCCGCCTCCCTCCCCCGCGGCGGGCGGCCCGTCTTTTCAGTTGCGCGCCCCGCGAGCCGCGGGTAAAATCCCACCCTCTCCGGACGCTCCGGCCGCGCAGCGGCCCGCATCACGAAAGGGGAAGCCAGGATGAACTCCATGAACATGGACCGCATCGTGGGCAACATGGTGCTCTTGAAACTCGACAACTGGCGCGAGCTCGAACCCTTCGGCATAGAGGGCGAGCACGTTTACGCCCGGGTGGTCGGGATAGGCGACTTCGGGATATGGATAGAGAACCCGGCCTTCGAGTCCACGCCCGTCACCGCCTCCGCCCCCGAGGCCTGCGTGGCCTACGTGCTCATAAGCTGGAACTTCGTCAAGTCGGTGGTGTACTTCCCGGACATAGACGAGGAGGAGTTTCAGGCGAACGAGGGGGTGAAGCGGCTGGGCTTCCGGTAGCCGCCTCCCGGGCGGCCGGTCCGCCCGCCGCGGGACGAGGCCGTTCCGCGGCGTCCTTTCCTCCTCCCCCCTTCCCCTTCGCTTCCGCCCCTTCCGGCCTCGTCCCCGTTTCGGAATCCCGTTTCGCGTTCTCGTTCCCGCCGACAAAGAGGCCCCCCTTACGAAGTAAGGGGGGCCTTCCCGTTTCCGGATTCAGGCGGCGGCGCGGCGAATCAGCGGGTGAAGCCGCGAAGCCAGATGCGCCAGCGCTGCTCCAGGGTGCTGAGCTTCTTGATCTTGTACACCTTCTTGAACGCCTCGATCTGGTCCACGCCCGCGCCCACGAGCTTCAGGAACTCCTTGAACTTCATGCGGGCCTTGGCGCGCTTCTTCTTGGAGCGCTGGCCGGTCCCCATGAAGTAATGGACGAGCGCCCAGCCCTGCGCGACGCCCTGGGCGGGGATGTTGGTGACGCGCATGCGGATGAGGGTGTCGAGGGGGATGAGGCCCTTCCAGGAACCCGTCCGCTCGTCGAAGGAAGACTTGGGGACGGAGTTGGCCTTGGCGAGCGCCTTCTTCCAGTTGTTGAAGGGGCCCCAGGTCTCGCGGTCGCGCTGAGTGCCGCCGCCGTAAGCCACGGAGTACCAGGTGACGGTGCCGCGGAGCACCTGCTGGTAGTAGGCGCCGAGCCCCTCGGTTATCCAGGCGGTGAAGGGATTGGCCCTGCTGTCGCCGCTCCTGAAGCCCGCGTAGAGCATGCTCTGGGTGAAGGAGTGGATGATCCCGCGTTCGTCCTGGTCGGGGCCCTGCTGGGAGGCGTAGCTCATGCGGCCGATGAGGAAGCCGATGCCGCCGAGCTTCTTGAGTGTCTTGAGGCCCATCATCTTGGTCTGGGCGTCCATGTAGGGGGTGTTGTAGTACCACTCGATGAGCTTCACGAAGACGTCGTGGCTGGCGACGATGATGTCGTTGTGCTTGTTGTTGTGCCACCTGACGTCCCAGTCGCTGCCCTCTTCCTCGCCCATCTCGAAGTCCTTGGCGAACTGGTGCCAGTTCTTCTCGGCCCAGATGAGGTAGCCGTGGCCGTTGGAGTGCGGGGTGTCGGTGAAGACGCGGCAGTGGCGGCCGATGAAGAAGCGGACGTTGCGCGGGAGGGGGGCCTTGGCGCGGTTCACCATGAGGTCCATCAGTTTGCCGCCCTCGGCGCGGTACCTCCTGACGATGCGCTCGTGCTCGTCGAATATCCTCTGCATGCCGGGCCAGTCCTCGCAGGCGATACAGGGCTCCC
>QNBY01000028.1 GCA_003644275.1 Planctomycetota bacterium | reverse complement strand
TGCTGCGGATGGTCTTGCCGCCCGGGCCGATGAGCTTGCCTATCATCTCCACCGGGATCTTGATCATGTGTATCCGCGGCGCGTTCGGCGCGAGCTCCTTGCGGGGCTCCGATATCGCGGCGTTCATCCGCTCCAGTATGTGCAGCCGCCCCTCGCGGGCCTGCGCCAGCGCGCGCGCCATCACCTCGGTGGGGATGCCGGTTATCTTTATGTCCATCTGCAAGGCGGTGACGCCGTTCTTCGTCCCCGCCACCTTGAAGTCCATGTCGCCGAAGTGGTCCTCGTCGCCCAGGATGTCGGACAGGATGACGAACTCGCCGTCGTCCTTCTTCAGAAGCCCCATGGCTATGCCCGCCACGGCCTCCTTTATGGGAACGCCCGCGTCCATCATCGCCAGCGAGCCGCCGCACACCGTCGCCATGCTGGAGGAACCGTTGCTCTCCATTATGTCGGACACTATGCGTATGGTGTACGGGAACTCCTCCTCGGGCGGGAGCAGCGGCCGGAGCGCCCGCTTCGCCAGCGCGCCGTGCCCTATCTCGCGCCTGCGGGGACCGCGGTTCGGATAGGTCTCTCCCACGGAGAACGACGGGAAGTTGTAGTGCAGCATGAAGCGGTCGTAGTACGTCTCGATTATCCCGTCTATCAGTATCTCGTCGGAGAAGGTGCCGAGCGTGCAGGTGGAGAGGCTCTGCGTCTCGCCGCGCGTGAAGATGGCCGAGCCGTGCGCGCCGGGAAGATAGCCCACCTCTATGGATATGGGCCTTATCTCGTCGTAGCGCCTGCCGTCGCACCTAACGCCGGTGAGCGTCTTCTCGCGGAGCACGTCGTGCTCGAGCTTCTCGTAGGCCTTCTTCAGCTGGAAGGGGTCTATCTCGGTGCCGTCCTCGTCGCGGAAGTTCTCCAGCGCGTCCTTCTTCACCGCGCGCAGCGCGCTGCGGCGGGCCAGCTTCGTGGGCACCGAGCCCGCTTCCATGATGCGGTCGCGGTACTGCTCGGCCAGCCGGGCGTAGAAGGGCGGAAGCTCGGGCTTCTCCACCTTCAGCTTGGGCTTGCCCGCGAGGGCGACGAGCTCCTCTATGAGGGAGACCACCTCGATGATGTGCCGGTGGCCGAACTCGATGGCCTCGTGGAGCATATCCTCGGAGACCTCGTTCGCGCCCGCCTCGACCATGCACACGCCTTCCTTCGAGCCCGACACGATGAGGTTGAGCGCCGACTCCTCGAACTGGCTCGCCAGCGGATTGATGACGAACTCGCCGTCAATGTGGCCGACGCGCACGCTTCCGATTATCCGCTCGACGGGTATTTCGCTTATGGCGAGAGCCGCGCCGGCGGCCACCTGGGCGAGCACGTCCGTCTCGTTCTCCTGGTCGAAGGATATGGCGAGCGCCATTATGGAGACCTCGTTCATGAAGCCCTCGGGAAAGAGGGGCCTCACGGGGCGGTCTATGAGGCGGCTGACGAGTACCTCGCGCTCGGTGGGCCGTCCCTCGCGTCGGAAGAACGAACCCGGTATCTTGCCGGAAGCGTAGGTCATCTCACGGTAGTCCACCGTGAGCGGGAAGAAATCCTGTTCGGGGGCCACGTCGGGGTTGTAGGTGGCGGCGGCGAAGACCTTCGTCCCGCCGCAACACGCCACGACCGCTCCGGACGCCTGTTTGCCGAGCAGGCCGGTTTCCAGCGTTATCTCTTTGCCCCCGATGTTGCGGGTGATGCGGTGTACCAAATCTTCCTCCCTTGGGGTGTGCTACTTGCGCAGACCGAGTCTGCTCACGATTTCCTTGTACCTGTCGAAATCGGTCCGCTGCAGGTACTTCAGCAGCTTCGTCCGTTTGTTCACGAGTCCGATCAGTCCCCGGCGGGAGTGCAGATCCTTCTTGTGGGCCTTCAGGTGCTCCGTGAGGTACTTGATGCGCGCGGTGAGCAGCGCTATCTGGACCTCGGGGCTCCCGGTATCGTTCTCATGTACCGAAAAATCCTTGATGATCTTGTCCTTTTCTTCCCTGGTCAGCATTTTTCTTCTTCTCCTGCTAAAAAAGGACGGAACCGACCCAGGTGTCAGTAACCGTCCGCCCAGTGCGTGCCTCGAGTCGAACGAATGATTATACGACAATTATCCCGCAGGTCAACAGACAAACTTTTTTCAGGCCCCGTACAGCGGCGCGCGCCCCAGAATGTTGAGTATCTCGTTCATCAGGTCCAGCCCCAATATCCTGCCGCAGCCGCCCTTCCGGCAGTTGCGCTCGCCGAACTCCGTCACGTCGTCGGGAATGACGCCGTAGCCGCTGAACAGCAACGGCACGGGGTCCCCGCTGTGGGTCTTCAGGGCGCACGGCGTGGTGTGGTCGGCCGTGAGCGCCACCAGCACGTCGTCCGGCGCTTCGAGCAGCACCGCCGCCGCGTCGCTTATCTTCTTGATGAAGTCCCGCTTCCCCTCGTAGTTCCCGTCCTCTCCCAGGGAGTCCGCCGCCTTCACGTGCACGAAGACGAAGTCGTACCCCTCGTCGAGCAGGGAGAGCGCCCGCTCGAACTTGGCCCGCACGTCGGTGTCGGGCAGGCCGGTGGCCCCCTCCACCTCCACCACGTCCATGCCCGCGAGCGCCGCCACCCCCTTGTAGAGCCCGGCCCCCGCCACGCAGGCGGCCTTGAGCCCGTATCGCTCCTCGAAGGAAGGCAGGGCGCGGTGGAGCCCCGCCCCGCGGAGCAGCAGGTAGTTGGCCTCGAGCTTGCCCTCCGCCCGCCGCTTCGCGTTCTCCGGGTGCTCCAGCAGTTCCCGCCGCGTGACGCGCAGGAACTCGTTCAGCACCCGCGCCGTGCGGGCCGCCTCGGGGCTGTCGTCCAGCGGCCTCACGGGCGAGACGGGCTTGCCGGCCTCGTGGGGGTCCACGTCGCTTATGGCCGCCGAGAGCCCTTCCCCGCGCATCACCAGCGCCACGCGGTAGGCGGTGCCCGCGCGCGCTATGAACTTCACGCCGTCTATCTCCTTGCCGTCGAAGACGGGCACGAAGGGCTCGGAGGACGATATCCTCCCGGCGCGGCGGTCTATTATCGTGCCGTCGTCCGCCACCGTCCCCAGGTTGCCGCGGAAGGCGAGGTCGCCGTCGCGCAGCTTCAGCCCGGTGCCGGCCGCCTCGATGGGGCCGCGCCCGCCGTACCACTTTCGCGGGTCGTAGCCCAGTATGGCGAGGTGGGCCGTGTCGCTGCCCGGCCTTATCCCCACGCCGATGGTGCTCATGTAGCCCGTCGCCCCGCGGTCGGCGAGCCGGTTCAGGTTCGCGGTGTCCGCGGCCTCCAGCGGCGTCATGCCGCCCAGCTCCGGGATGGGCCGGTCGCCCAGCCCGTCGCACACTATCAATATCGCCTTCGCGCGGCCGCCCATGCTTCCTCCTTCCTCAGAGCACCTCGGCCGCCAGCGCGGCGAGCTTGCTTCGTTCGCTCCGTTTGAGCATCACGTGCCCGTGCAGCTTCTGGTTCCTCATGCGGTCGGCGGTGTACACGAGCCCGTTCGACGAGGCGTCCAGGTAGGGATTGTCTATCTGGTACGGGTCGCCCGTCAGCACCACCTTCGTGCCCTCGCCCGCCCGCGATATTATCGTCTTCACCTCGAGCGGCGTCAGGTTCTGCGCCTCGTCCACTATCACGTACTGCTTCGGTATGCTCCGGCCGCGTATGTAGGTGAGCGCCTCCAGTTGCAGGACGTCCTCCTCGATGAGTTTGTCCAGCGAGTAGCCCCTCTTGCGGTTGCCGCGCAGGTTGAGTATGTAGTCCATGTTGTCGTAGATGGGGCTCATCCACGCTTCGAGCTTGTCCTCCTTCGAGCCCGGCAGGTAGCCCAGGTCCTTGCCCATGGGGACTATGGGCCGCGCCACCACGAGCCTGTCGTAGAGCCCTCCCGCAAGCACGTTCTTCAACCCCGCGGCGAGCGCCAGCAGCGTCTTGCCCGTTCCGGCCATGCCCACCAGCGTCACGAGGCTCACCGAGCGGTCCAGCAGCAGGTCGAACGCCATCACCTGCTGGGGATTGCGGGGCTTTATGCCGTACACGCCGTCCGTGGGCACGATCACCGGCCTGAGCTCCAGCGTGCCGGGGTCGCGCCTGAATATCTTGTAGTGCGTCCCGTTGCGCTCGTCCACCGCGAGCACGAACTCGTTGGGGTACTTCTCCGCTCCGGCTTCCTCCAGCAGCTCCTCCGCCCTCTCCGCGGGCCGGTGCTCCAGCTCGAGTATCTTCATCGGCACCTCGGTGTAGCCCGCGTAGAATTCGTCGAAGTTCACCTTGTGCCGCTCGAAGTCGCGCGCCTTCACGCCTATCGCGTCCGCCTTCACGCGCGCGTTTATGTCCTTGGAGACGAAGCACACGTCCGCGCCGTCCTGCGAGAGGTGCCAGGCGATGTAGAGTATGTGGTTGTCCGCCTTCGCGGGGGTGAGGTCTATCTCCTCCGGCTTCGTCTTGCCGGTGAAGACCTGGAGCACGCTCCCGTTGTCGAGAGCGACGCCCTCCGAGAGGCTCCCCTTCGAGCGCAGATCGTCCAGGAAGTGCGCCACGCGCCGGGCGATGCGGCCCTTCTCGTCGTTGAACCGCTTGAACTTGTCCAGCTCCTCCAGCACGATGAGCGGCAACACCACCTTGCCGTCCGGGAAGGACTCCAGCGCGTCCGCGGAGTGGAGTATCACGTTGGTGTCGATGACGTAAACTTTCGGTCGCTCTTCCATTCAGACCCCTTTCTCGATGACGAGCCACCCGGAGCCCTTTCCCAGCGGGAAGGCGGCCTCGGAACCGGCGTCGAACGCGCCGGACAGCAGGAAGGCCGCGGCGGACAGCGGGATCTGCGCGGCGGCGCACCGCCCCGTGACGGCGGTTACGTCCACCTCCGCCGCGCCCTCCGGCGGGCGGGGCTCCACCCTCACTTTGCCGAGCGCGCCCTCCGCTCCGGCCGCCGCCTCAGGCGAGGCGAGAAGCAGCATCGCCGCTCCCTCGCCGGGCTCGGAGCCTTCCTTCGGGCGCTCGAAGGTCCCGAGCTCGCCCGCCGCGTGGTGCCAGGCGTACCTCAGCGGGCCGAGTCCCTCGGAAGCGCCCGCGAGCAGCAGGTCCGCCGCGCCGGTCGAGACGGCCGCGAAGCCGTCCGCCAGGGCCGCGGCCCCCGCTCCTTCGTAGCCCGAGAAGACGTTGGAGTATCCCTTCAGCTTCAGCTCTATGTGCACCACCGCCGCGGGCGTGTTGGCGTAGGAATGGATGAACAGGAAGGGGGGAGCAAACCGCCAGCCCCGCTTGAGGCCGGTGGAGGCGTAGAGGTCCACCGTCTCCAGGCAGGCGAAGCGCGAGCCGAAGACGAGCCCCACCGGGAAGCGCTCGGCCGCGCCGGGCGGAAGCTCCTCCAGCGCCTCCAGCGCCGCCTTCAGCGCGAGGGCCGTGCAGCGGTCCACGTAGGTCTTTATGGAAGGGAAGTAGCGCGACACCTCGAAGTCCTCGAGCACCGCGCCCAGCGCGGGGGAGTCCTCCGGCGTGTCGAAGGCGGTTATCTCGCCTATCGCGCTTCGGGACGACGACACGCTCTCCGCCAGGTCCTCCCCGTCGGGGCCGCACGCGCTGACCGCGCCCGCCGACAGCACGAACACCTCGCGGCCCATCATTCGCCCCCGCGGATGACGAAGCCCGCGTAGGCCACCACGTCGGAGTGGTCGCCCGTCACCATGCCGGAGTGGGTGTATCCCACGTTCTCCGCCCGCTCGGCCCCCATCCGCACGGCGGCCGCGAGCAGGACGGTGACCGGCATCACGCCGCACATGCTCACGCGGTTGCCCACTACGTAGTCGTACAGCCCCTCGGCGTCCAGCGCCGCGACGGCCTCCAGCGCGGGAGCGTCCAGGCGGGCCGCCGTCTCGGCCGGGCGGAAGTGCGTCATGTCGGTGCTCGCGCCCACCAGCACCTCGCCCGTCCTCCCGGCCAGGAGCGAGCCCAACTCCTCGCCCATGCCGATGAGCTCGTCCTTCCCGGCGTGGGAGATGCAAACGGGCACTATCTTCACGTCCGGGTTGAAGTGCTGCAGGAAGGGAAGGTGCACCTCGATGGAGTGCTCGGCCGTGTGGGCGCGGTAGTCGCGTTCGAGGAGCGGCACGGTGTCCAGTATCTCCTCCGCGAGCGCGGCGTCCACCTCCACCGCCCCGAGCGGCGTGAGCCAGGCGCCGCGGTCCCAGACGGCGAACGGCGCGCCCATGCCGGTATGGTTCGGGCCGAGCAGAAGCACGGTGCGCGGCACCACCACGCGCGACCACACCGCACCGGCCAGCCCGCCGGAGAACACGTAGCCCGCGTGCGGGGCTATCGCGCCCACCGCCTTTTCGGGAGGCGCGGCCCTCGCGCAGAGCCGTTCGAGCATCGCGGAAAGCTCCCTCTCCGACGCGGGATAGAAAGAACCTGCCACGGCGGGACGGCGTACTCTCATCTCAGTACTTCCTCGCTATCCACCGCACCCAGTACTTGTCCTTCAGGGTGGGATCGGCCGGGTCCGCCCCCTTGAAGAACTCGAAACCGGGCTCGAACTCTATGTCGTCCGGGTTCGCGGGCACGAACTCCACGTGCCCGTCCAGGAACAGCACGTTGCTTCCCTCCCCCTTCGGGCCGAGCCTCTTGAAGTGCCGGTACGACGTGCCTTCCTGGCCTTCCTCCCACGGCGTGCTGTCTATCGCCACTTCCTGGTGGGCGGGATCGTTTATGCCGTCCTTCCAGTTCTCCTGGTGGTCGAAGAAGCTGCGGGGCCGGGGCTTCGCGTGGGCGGAGGGGTCCACGTAGCGGACGCCGTTGTCGCTGGAGGGGTCTATCACCGTGCCGTCCGTCATCTCCACCGTGTTGTAGAGATAGGACGTGGTGTAGCCCTTCCCGTCGTCCCAGAGTTTGCCGAACACCTTGTCGTCCGCCGGGCACCTGAAGACCTCCGGCGGCGGCGCGGTGGCGAGCTGCTCCACGTCGGCGTCGGGGACTATGTGGGGGATGATGTGGCGGTAGGGCAGAAGGCTCGTGACCAGCGCCGTGCTGTTCGTCATCTCGTTGCCGGGCTGGCCGCCGGGCAGGAAGCCGCGGTTGTCGGCGCTGTAGGCCAGGATGGCCCGCCCGATGGTCGCCAGATTGGACTGGCACGCCGTAACCTTCGCGCTCTCCCTGAGCCCGGAGAAGTACCCCACCATGAGGGAGAACAGCACCAGGATGATGAGTATCACCACCAGCATCTCCACGAGGGTGAAACCCCGGTCGGTCTCTCTCGCGCTTCTCATCTCGGCTCCGGTCCGATGGTCGGTGTGCGGCGGCCCGACAGTATCTCTTTTATCGTGCCGTCCGTAAAGAGTATATACCCCAAAATTCCCGTCGCGTCGTCGTGCGGGTACTCGTCGTACACCAGCGGCGCGATGGTGTAGGGCTTCAGCAGGGAGGGAGGGGTGTAGCCGTACTTCTTGCCCGTCACCGGACAGCGGAAGCCGTTGGCGGTCCTCTCGCTTATCAGCTCCATCTTCAGCAGCGTCTCGAGCGAGTCCGGGAAGTCCCCCGACACCGCTTGATAGCGCAGCAGCACCTTCCCCAAAAACTCCAGGAACTCCCGGCACTCGCTGCTTCCGGCCTTCAATTTCTCGCGGTTGCTCTCGATCTCCCTTATCTTCTTGGTGAGGGCGAAGAGCTCGTCCACGTCCACCAGGTCGGCCGGGGTGTACTCCGCCGCCGCCTTTATGACGTCCGTCTCCAGCATGGAGTCCACGAGGTCGGTGAATCCGTTGCGGGCCTCGGGCGGCAGGCCGAGATAGTCGTAGATGACGGCCGCCCGCTTCGCCATCTTCAGCCATATCTTCGCCGGCTTGTACTCGTCTGCCTCCAGCCGGTAGTACAGGTTGCCCACCAGGTACGCCTGCATCGGGTAGTACATCATCCGGATGGTGCCGCGCAGGATGGTGTACTTCAGGTATTCGAGGCACTTGGCCATGTAGCGCTGGTGGTTGCCGAGCAGGGCGTTCTTGCGCCGCACTATCGCCAGGCATTCCTCCACGGCCTTCTTGCGCTTCTCCTCGGGCATCGAGGTGAACATCTTGCCCGACCGCGCCAGCGCCTCGGCCCTCGACAGGAAGTACACCGTCGCCGACAGGTCCCCTATCCTCAGGTAGTTCGAGGCGAGCTCCAGAAACAGCGTGAAGCGCACCGCCTGCAGGTCGTCGTCCGTCACCCCGGCCCGGCGGACCTTGCTCATGTATTCCTTGTCCGCCGTGCCGTCGAGCACGGAGTTCACCCGCTTGATGGTCTCTATCGTCTTGTCTATCACCTCTTCGGGCGTGTAGTCCGCCACCTTCACGCCCAGGGTGTCGTATATCTTGTCCGTGGTGAGGCTCGCCAGGTCCTCCAGCAGTTTTTCCTCGTTCTCGAAGGCCTCCGGCTTGTAGAGCAGGATGGTGTTCAGTATGTACGCCCGCCGGAGCGGCTCTATCACCTCCGCCCTCACGAACGCCTGCCGGTATATGTAGTACACGCGCATGTAGAGCCCGGCGAGCAGCGTCTTCCCCGCCCCGAGGCGCGTCTGGCAGCGTATCAGGTAGTCTATCTTCAGGTCCCGCGGTATGGACTCCTGGTCCTTCACCAGCGTCCAGTCGCCCTCCTTGTACACCTTCTTCACGAGGGCGTCCAGCTTGTCGTGGAGGGGCTTCGTCAGACTCTTCTTCACCCACTCCACGAAGGACGGCGGGAACTCGAAGTAGTGGTCCATCACGCGCTTGAGCTCCTCGTCCGCCGCCGCCTTGCCGGGCGGGAGCTCGTAGAAGCCGTCCGCGAAGGCGGTGTAACCGCAGTAGGGGCAAGTGTATATGTTCGTCATGTAGTCCGACGGCTTGCCGCTGTGGTAGCAGAGGACGGAGTCTATCCCCCGCGAGAAGTCCAGCCGCCTGACGAACTTCACCTTGTTCACCGCGAAGCACACCGGGCACACCATGCGCCGCGTCTCGGGGATGCCCCGCTTGTCGGCGTTGGGGGGGATGCACCGGAAGTCGGGGTAGTCCGGGTTGTTGTGCTTGTACAGGAAGTCGCCGCAGATGGGGCAGCGGGCGGCGAGGCCTTCCTCGGCGGGGTTCACTATCACGCCCGCGGGCGTCGTCCTCTTCTTCTCCTTCGGCGCCGCCTCCTCGCCCCGGCCCGTCAGCGCCGGCACCGCTCCGAGCACCAGCAAGAGAACGGCCAGCGCCGCGTATTTCGGTCCTATCTTCATCTCTTCCTCCGGATCAAACCCCGCTCCCGCGGCCGCTCCCCGCCGCGCGCCTGCGGGCGCTCTCGGGAAACCGCTCGCTGAGCGAGGCTCCGCCTATTATATTACGCCATTTTAGGACCTGTTTCTCCCGCCGCTTCCTGAAAGCCGCCGCCGCGTAGTAGAAGAGGGGATACGAAAGCGCCCCCGCCGCCAGCCCCACCAGCACGGAGCCCACCGTGAGGGGCCAGAGCATGTTCAGAAGCTTGTCGAAGAAGTTGTCTATGTTGATGGAGCGGAAGTACTCCCAGTTCA
>QNBY01000027.1 GCA_003644275.1 Planctomycetota bacterium | reverse complement strand
CTGCTCGCCGACGAGATAAACCGCGCCACGCCCCGCACGCAGTCGGCCCTGCTGGAGGTGATGGAGGAGCGCACCGTGACCGTCATGGGCCGCACGCGCGCGCTGGAGCCCCCCTTCTTCGTCTTCGCCACGCAGAACCCCATCGAGCTCGAGGGCACCTATCCCCTGCCCGAGGCGCAGCTCGACCGCTTCACCTTCAAGGTGGAGATAGCGCTGGAGGGCAAGGAGGAGATAAAGGAGATACTCCGCCGCTTCGCCGGAGCGGAGGAGCCCGCCGCCGAACCCGTCCTGCAGGCCTCGCGCGTCCTCGAGATGCAGGCGCTCGTCCGCGAGGCCGTCCTTCCCGAACCCGTCGCCGACTTCATCGCCTCCGTCGTCCTCTGCGGAACCCCCGGCCATCCCAAGGCCGTCGAGAGCGTGCGCCGCTACGTCCGCTACGGCCCCTCGCCGCGCGCAGCCCTCGCCCTCGCCCTCACCGCCAGGGCCCGCGCCCTCTCCCTCGGTCGTCCCGCCGTGGACTTCGACGACGTCCGCGCCGTGGCCCTCCCGGCCCTCCGCCACAGGCTCGTGCTCAACTTCGAGGGCGAGACGTCGGGCGTGGACCTCTCCACCGTGATAGGCGAGATGCTCGATGGCGCGAGGAAGGACTACTGACCCCCTTCACCTCGCCGCGCTGGCCCGGTCGCTGGGAGAGATAGCGGCCCGGAACCAGGCGGTGAAATGGGGCGTGGCCGACCTGAACGCCCTCGCCGACAGGTATCCCGACCTCATGGAGCGCATAGGCGACGTGCCCGTCATCCGCGCCTTCGTGGTGGCCATGCGGGTGCACCGGGCCGTCCTCGCCACCATCCGCGGCCGCCCGAACGCCCTCTACATGCACCACTACCGGCAGATAAACTACAAGCTCGACCGCATAGCCCTCGAATGCGGCGCGCTGCTCGAACGCCACGGCTGGCTCGGCCTGCCCATCGCCGCGAGCCAGACCATCACCCGCAAGCCCATGCTCGGCCACATCTCCCACCGCCTGCTCGCCCAGTGGGCCGGTCTGGGCTGGAGGGGCCGCAACAACCTGCTCGTCACCCCCGAGTACGGCGCGCAGGTGCGCCTGGTCTCCATCCTCACCGACGCCCCGCTGGAGCCCGCCGCGCCGGTGCTCGTCAGCGGCTGCGGGAGCTGCCGCGCCTGCCTGGACGCCTGCCCCGCCCGCGCCATACGCGAGGACGTGGAGGACTTCGACCTCCAGGCCTGCTTCCGCCAACTTTGCGAGTTCACCCACATCCCCTTCGTGTCGCACCACATCTGCGGCGTCTGCCAGAAGGTGTGCGGCCCGAAGGAAGGCTGAAACTACCCTCTTTTTCTGTTGACTGGAGTCCATACCGGCGATAATACCCTCAACGGGAGGCTCGCATGACAGACGTCAACGAACTGAAGAAGCTCGTCCTGAGGTACGGATTCGTCGGTGCCGCGGAGCTCGACGAGGCGCTGGCCGCCCTCCCGCCGGGCGAAGACCCCCTGCGCCGACTCGTCGAGAGCGGGCTCCTCAACGAGCGCCAGGCGGCGGTGCTCTCCAGGAGGCTGGCCGCGGCTTCCGCCCCGGCCGTGGAGACGGAGACCGGCGAGGTCCGCCCCGCCCCCGCCGTCGAGGTGGAGACGGGAGAGGTCCGCCCCGCGCCGGAGCCCGAACCCGCCGAGCCCGACACCGGCGAGGCGGCCCCCCTTCCCCCCGGAAAGCCGGGTCCCGCGCGCAGGCCGCGCCGCCGCCCCCGCCGCAGGCCCCCCGTCCCCGAGGAGGTGGTGCCCGAGCCCGAGCCCCTTCCCGACGACGACGAGCTGCGCGGCTATCCCTTCGGCGAGATACTGCTCCGCCTGAAGCTCGTGGACGAGGACACGCTGGGCGGAGCGCTGGCCGCCCAGGAAGCCGCCGCGGCGCTCGGAAGGCGCGAATTTCTGGGCGCCATCCTGCTCAGGCGCGAGGCCATAACCGCGGGAGAGCTCCTCCGCGTGCTGAAGATACAGGGCAAGCGCATACTGCGCTGCGCCACCTGCGACCTCCACGCGAACATGACGCCCCCCGGCGACGGCCCCGTTCCCCGCCGCGTCTGTCCCGCTTGTTTCGGCTCCCTCAGGGAGGCCGCCGAGGACGACCTTTTCCTCGACCGGTTCCCCCCCCAGATCGAGCTCGACGACCAGGGTCCCGATCCCCTCTCCGGCGTGGAGTTCAAGGACATCGTGGTGGAGTCCCTCTACATGCGGACGCATTCCGCCTCCGTGCACATCGGCCTTCAATCCGTGCTCGGCCGCAAGGTGGCCCTCTCCGTGCTGGAGGAAGACCTGGCGCGCCGCGGCGAGACGCGCGAACGGTTCCTGGAGCGCGCCCGCGCCGCCGCCCGCCTCAACTTCCCCGGCATAGCGGCGGGCATAGACATAGGCGAGATAGAGGACAGGCCCTGCTACGTCTTCGAGTTGCCGGAGGGCCACTCACTCGAGGAATTCGTCGCCCTACGCGGTCCCATGCCCCCCAAGTCCGCGGTGGCCGTCGTCCTCCACGCGGGGGAGGTCCTCGCCCAGTGCCACCGGCACGGCGTGTTCTCGGGCTCGCTCGCGCCCGAACAGGTCTTCGTGGGCGCGGGGCTGCGTCCCACCCTGCTGGCGGTGGGGTTCGACGTGCAGGCTCGCACGAGCGCGGGCACCCCGCTGCCCCCCGGCAACCCCGCCTGGACGGCCCCGGAGCTCTTCTTGGGCGAACACCCCGACGCGCGCTCCGACATCTTCGCGCTCGGCGCGCTGCTCTACTTCGCCCTCACCGGCAAGGCCCCCATGCGGGGCAGGAACTGGGCCGACCTGCTCGCGGGAAGGCTCTACCTCGATCCCCAGCCGGTGGAGACGCTCGCCGAGCGCCTCCCCCACAAGCTCCCCGCGCTCGTCGCCTCCATGATAGAGCGCGACCCCGACGCCCGTCCCGCGTCCTTCGACGAGGTCCTGTCCTCCCTCGCGGCGCTGGCGGGCGAGAGCTACACCGCGCCGGTGGAGCCCGACGAGCCCGAGGTCCCGCGCCCCATCCCCCGCACCAGGCCCGTCAGGAGACCCGGCAGGCGCAGGAGGTACTGATGCTTCCGGTCGTCCTCTACGAGCCTCCCTGGGCGGACCGCTTCTTCCCCGTCGCCGACTTCCTCCCCTTCTGGGAGATGCGCTGCGGGGCCTTCACCTTCCTGGAGAGGATGACCCGCTTCCTGGACGCCCGCCCCGTGCTCTTCCCGCGCGAGGAGATGCAGGAGACGGCCGCCGCCTTCTCCCCCAGCCTGCAGGTGGCCGGGGCGGACTCGCTGCCCGACGAGGCCGTCTTCGTCTCCGCCGCGTGGGTGCCGCCCCCCGGAACCGACATCGCCGCCGAGGCCGAGGGCGGCTCCAACCCCCACTGCAGGCGCATGAGGAAGACGGCCTTCCTGGAACTCCTCGCCTCCCGCGTGCTCGACGAACCCTACCCCGGAGAGGACGGCCGGGTGGTGCGCAGGCCGTGGGAGCTCGTGGTGAAGAACCCCGCCTTCCTCGCCGAGGACGCCGCCTTCTTCGAGCCCGGCGCGCCCGAGGGCGTGGAGGTCGCGGGTCCGGCGGAGAAATGCAGCATATCCCCCCGCGCCGAGGTCGGCCCCTTCGTGGCGGCCGACTGCCGCAACGGGCCGGTTATCGTGGAGGAAGGCGTCCGGCTCGCCCCCTTTACCTTCCTCGAAGGCCCCCTCTTCATCGGGCGCGGCACGATAGTGAAGGGCGGGCGGTTCTCGTCGTCGTCCTTCGGCCCGGATTGCAGGCTCGCGGGCGAGGTGGCCGACACCGTCTTCCAGGAATGCGTCAACAAGGCCCACGACGGCTACATCGGCCATGCGTGGGTGGCCCCGTTCGTCAACTTCGGGGCGCTCACCACCAACAGCGACCTGAAGAACACCTACGGCGAGATACGCCTCCGCCGCCCGGGCGGGACGGAGCCCACCGGGCTGATGAAGTTCGGCTTCATCTGCGGCCCGCACACCCGGTTCGGCATAGGCTCGCTCATCCCCACCGGCGCCCTCGTGGGCGGCTTCTGCAACCTGTTCGCGGGTTCTTCCTTCCTGCCCCGCTACGTGGAGCACTTCCGGTGGTACGACGGCCGCAGGGAGACCATGTACCGTTTCGAGGACGCCGTGAAGGTCGCCGCGAAGGTGACCGCCAGGCGGAACAGAACCTTCAGCGCCGCCGAGACCCGGCGCGCCCTCGCGGTGTACCGCAAGGTCTTCGCCCCGCCCGAATGAGAGTCGGAATAACCTCCACCATCCCCCTCGAGATAGTCCTCGCCGCGGGCCACACGCTCGTGGACCTCAACAACGTCTTCATGGCCTCGCCCTCTCCGGCCGCGCTGGTGGAAGCGGCCGAGCGTTCCGGCTTCCCCCGCACGTCCTGCGGCTGGATAAAGGGCATATACGGCGCGCTGAAGGAACTGCGGCCCGTGGACGCCGTGGTGGCCGTGACGGGCGGCGACTGCTCCAACACCCACGCCCTCGCCGAGACGCTCGTCCTGGACGGCATGGCCATAATTCCCTTCTCCTATCCGGCCGAGCGCTCCCGCGAGCTGCTGGAGGCCGAGATGGAGCGCTTCGCCTCCGCCTTCGGCGTCACGCTGCGCATGGCCGAGGAAGCGCGCCGCTCCATCGAGCCGCTCCGGCGAAAGCTGGACGAGCTCGACCGCCTGCTCGCGGCCGGGGTCCTCCCCGCCGCCGACTACCACCTGCTCGCCCTCTCCGCCTCCGACCTCGCCTCCGACCCCGCGTCCTACGAGCGCGAGCTGGACTCCGCCCTCCGCGCCGCCCGCCGCGCGAGGCCGCGCCGGGACGGCCTCCCCGTCGCCCTGCTGGGCGTGCCGCCGATAATAACCGACCTGTTCGATTTGCTCGAGGACGCCTCCCTGCGCGTCGTCTTCGACGAGATACCCCGCCAGTTCGCCATGACCTGGAGGGAGGGCGACATCGTGGAGCAGTACCTCGCCTACACCTATCCCTACGGCATGAGCGGCAGAATGATGGACATACGCCGCGAATGCGCCCTCCGCGGCGTGAAGGCCGTGGTGCACTACACCCAGAGCTTCTGCTTCCGCGGCATAGAGGACGTGGTCCTCCGCAGGCTCGTCGGCCTGCCCGTCCTCACCGTGGAGGGCGACGCCCCCGCCGCGGGGGACGAGCGCCTCAGGCTGCGGGTGGAGAGCTTCGCCGAAGTGGTCGCCGGGGGCTGAGCCGTGAGGGCCTTCGTCTCCCTCTCCCGTACCGTTCCCGCCGCGGTGGACTCGCCCGACTGCGTGGTGGTGATAGACGTGCTCCGAAGCGCCACCGTGGCCGCCGCCGCCCTCGCCGCGGGAGCCGTGGCCGTCCGCATGTTCGCCACCGTGGAGGAGACGCTCGCCGCCGCCCGCTCCGTGCCCCCCGAACGCCGCCTGCTCGCGGGAGAGCGGGGCTACCGGAGGATACCGGGCTTCGACTGCGGCAACTCGCCCTCCGAGTTCACGCCCGAGCGCGTGGCGGGCCGCACCGTCTTCATGACCACCACCAACGGACCGGCCGCCGTGGCCGCCGAGCCCCCCGGCGTCCCCGTCTTCTACGCCTGCTGGGCCGTGTCGTCCGCCACCGCCCGGGCGGTGCGCGCCGTGAAACCCCGCTCCGTGAAGTTCGTCTGCTCCGGCACGAGACGCCTCGTCTCGCTGGAGGACGTGGTGTGCGCGGGGCGTATCGCCTCCCTTCTCGGCTGCGAGCCCGGCGACGACGGCGCCCGCCTCGCGGAGTGCGCCTTCCGCGAGTACGGCGACCCCGCCCGCTTCGCCTCCATGCTCCCCTTCTTCGAGGGGGGAAGGAAACTGCGCGAGATGGGCATGGAGCGCGACCTCGCCCCCTGCGCCGAGCTCGACGCCTGGGACTTCGCCATCGCCCGCGAACCCGGAGGGACCGCCTTTGTCGCCGTCCGCTGATCCCGCCGCTTCCTGGGTGCTGCTCCGCCACGAAGGGGGAAACACGCCCCCGCACTACGACCTCATGCTCGCGGAGGGTAGCGCCTACTTCACCCTGCGACTGCCGCACGATCCCTTCTCCCGCCCCCTCCAGCGCGGCGAGAGGATAGCCGACCACCCCCTGGAGTTCTTCGAGCGCGAGGGCGCGCTTTCCGGCGGAAAGGGATTCGTGAGGCGGATGGGACGGGGGAGCCTGGAAGGGCAGGGCCCCCCCTCGTCGGGCGGTTCCTTCCGCCTGCTCCGGGAGGACGGAACGGCGTTGCGCCTCCGCCTCGAACGCGCGGGAGAGCGGGATTGGACCGTTTCCTCTGCGCCGGAATCCCCGCCTTCGGGCGCCGGGGCCAAAAGGCGGTAAAATGAGGCCACCAAAGTACGGCGGAAAAGATGCGTAAGATCAGCGTGGCCGCGGCCCTCGCCGCGGCGGCAATCCTCATCGTCGTCGCCCTCCGCCTTCTGCCTCCCGGTCCCGCAGGCGACGAAGCCGGCCCGGTGAGCAAGACCTTCGTGGCGATGGGTTCGCCCTGCCGCATAACCGTCTGGGCGCGTCCGCAGGAAAGGAAGGCGGCGGAGCGGGCCGTCCTCCGCGCTCAGGAGGCGGTGGAGGCCGTGGACGCGGCCCTCTCCCTCTACAGGGACGATTCCGAGATAGTCCGCGTGAACCGCGAGGCCGCCGAGCGCGAGGTGGAGATCTCCCCCCTCTTCGCGGACTGCCTCGCCGACGCCCTCGAGGCGGAGCGCGTCTCGAACGGCCTGTTCGACCCCCTCTTGAAGCCCGTGCTCGACCTGTGGGGCTTCGAGCCCGGCAGCGGCCCCAAGCGCGTGCCGCCCCCCGAGGCGCTGGCGAAGGCGCTTCCCCTCTGCGATTCCGGCCTGCTGGTCTTCGACCGCGCCGCCCGCACCGTGCGCTTCCGCAAGCCGGGCATGGGGCTCGACCTGAACGGCATTGCGCAGGGCTTCGCCACCGAGCGGGCCGCCGCCGCGCTGCGGAAGGCGGGCGTGAGGAGCGCGCTCGTGGAGTCCGGCGGGGGCGAGTTCGAGGCCATAGGCTCGAAGCCCGGAGGCGCGCCTTTCCGCGTGGGCATACGAAAGCCCTCCCGCGGCTCGGCCGACCTCGTGGGCATAGTGGAGATATCCTCCGTCGCCCTTGCCACGAGCGGCGATTACGAAAAATACTTCGTCTTCGACGGTGAGCGCTACAGCCACCTGATCGACCCGCGCACCGGCTTCGCGAAAGGCGTTCCTCCCTGCTCCGTAACGGTGTTGGGACCTTCCTGTTCGCGATGCGACGCCCTCGCCACCGCCTGCGCCGTCCTGGACGCGGGAGAGGCGGTGCGCTTCATCGAGACCCTCGACGGCTACGAGGTCATCATCGCCGTGCAGGGAAAGGACGGTCCCGTATGGTTCAAGAGCAGCGGCGTGGAGGGGAAAGCGCCGCTCTTCCGCCTGTTGCGGGGCCGGGGAGATAACTGAGATGCTTCAGTCGAGCATTGCGAGGGAATTCAAGAGAGCGCTCGCTCCGGTCCGGCGGGAGCTCGCCGAGTTGGAGCGCCGCCTCTATTCCGACATAATGCCCGCCGACCCGGACATAGCCGCCCCCTTCCTCCATCTCGGCAGGATGAAGGGCAAGCTGCTGCGGCCCGCCCTCGTCTTCCTCACCGCGCGCCTCTTCGGCCGAATCGGAGAGCGCCACTTCAAGGTGGCCCACGCCGTGGAGCTCGTCCACGTCGCCAGCCTCATACACGACGACGTGGTGGACCATTCCTCCATGCGCCGCGGCATGGAGAGCATGAACGCCCGCTTCGGCGACGAGACGGCCCTGCTCGTGGGCGACTACCTCTTCTCGAAGGCGCTGGAGATACTCGGCGGCTTCCGGGACTCCGAGGCGTTCCTCATGGTCGCCCGCGTCATCTCCGGCGCGAGCGAGGGCGAGATGCGCCAGCTCCGCCGCGTCTTCGACACCGGCGTCAACGCCGCCGACTACCTGGACTACATAGCGGCGAAGACGGCGCGCCTCTTCGCTCTGGCGACCGAGCTCTCCGCCATGGCTTCCGGGGCGGACGAGAGGGGCAGGAAGGCCGCCGAGCGCTTCGGCTTCAACTTCGGAATGGCCTTCCAGATAGCCGACGACTGCGCCGACCTGTTCGGCGACGCGGAGGCCGAGGGCAAGCCGGTCCGCAACGACATCGCCGAGGGCCGCTTCACCCTCCCCGTCATAAGGCTCTTCTCCGTCGAGGGGCCCGCCTTCGCGGCGCGGTGGCTCGAACTGCTCTCCTCCTCCCCCGCCGAGGCGCTGGACGAGCTTCGCGCTGTGCTCCTGGACGGCAATGTGATAGAATACTGTGCGGGCGTCGCGGAAAGGTACGTCGCGGAGGCCGACGAGGCGTTGGCCGCCCTCTCGCCGTCCGAGGCCGCGGGCGGATTCGCCGACCTCGGCCGCCTGCTCGTCAGGAAAATACGCGACCTGGCGTGAGGAAAAGCGTCTATTCCATTGGAGGAGAAACTTCAGTTCATGGCGTCATTGGGCAACGACCTCAGATTGCGTGAGATACTTCGGACCGACAGGCGGTACGCCGTGGAGGCCTATTCGCTCGTGAGCGCCGCCCTGCGCCGCCTCCAGCGGCGGCGCGGCCGCCGCGCCCACGTCTCCGGCAGGGACCTCGTCCGCGGCGTGGTGGAGCTCGCGCTCGAACGCTACGGCAACCTCGCCCGCCTCGTCCTCGAAAAATGGGGGATATACAGAAGCGAGGACATCGGCGAAGTGGTCTTCAACCTCGTGAAGGCGGGGATACTCTCCACGAGCCCGGAGGACAGCAAGGAAGATTTCAGAGGCCATCCGGCCTTCACCGTCGTCTTCGACAAGGCCCCCATCGAATGGTGAGATGCCCGGCCGCCCGACGACGGTGAACCCGCCACAAGACATGAAACACGAAACGAACGCCGCCCGGCGCGCCCGGGCCGCGCAACGGTCCGCCCGCCCCGGCGGAGGGGACCGCAAGGAAGGAAAATGAAAGGCATCAACGACGGAAAGACAGCGGAGAGAATCCTCGCCCTCATGTCGAGGAAGAACTACAGGCCCCTCAAGAGACGCCAGCTCGCCCTGCTGCTCGGTAGGGCGGAGGAGGGCAAGTACGAGGCGTTCAAACTCACCCTCAAGCAGCTCGTGGCCTCCGGCCACGTGGTGAAGGGGCGCGGCAACAAGTACGACCTGGCCAAACGCGCCCGCACGGTGGTAGGCAGGCTCGTCATGCGCGGCTCCAACTACGGCTTCGTCCGGCGCGGCGGCGGCCTCGGAATGGTGGAGATCGAGCGCGGCGGCGTCGGCGGCGCCATGCACGGCGACACCGTCGAGGTGGAGATAACCGAAGTCCAGCCCGGCAAGCCCCCGCGCGGAAGGGTGGTGAACATAGTCTCCGCGGGCGACAGGACCGCCGTCGGCACCATCGTCGAGACCCGCTACGGCCTCTACTTCATCCCCATACGCGGCGGCGTCTTCCCCGAGGTGCCCGTGGTGGGCAACAAGAAGGGCCTGAAGCACGGCGATCTCGTCACCGTGGAGTTCGTGCGCGACCGCCGCAAGGACTTCACCGCCCGCGTGGTGGAACGCCTCGGCGACGGCGCGGCCTACAGCTCCACCCTCGAGGCGGTGCTCCGCGCCTTCGAGATACCCCGCGCCTTCCCGGCCGAGATAACGGCCGAGGCCGCCCGCGCGGCCTCCGAACCCCTCGACCTGAAGGGCCGCAAGGACTTCCGCCCCCTGCCCACCGTCACCATAGACCCCGACGACGCCAAGGACTACGACGACGCCCTCTCGCTCGAGCGCACGCCCGACGGCT
>QNBY01000026.1 GCA_003644275.1 Planctomycetota bacterium | reverse complement strand
CCTCGCCTCCGGCATGTCCGAGACGACTGTCTTCCTGACCGACGCCCTCGGTTTCCTCGTGGTGGACAAGGCTTCCGGCGCGTGCTGGTTCGCCCGCTCCACCCGCCCGCCTTCCGAATCGGCTCCCGCCTTCCCTTCGGGCGGGAAGGGGCTGGAATCGCTCGTGCTGGCGGCGACATCCTCTCCCGCCTTTCCCCGGAGGTTCGCGTTCCCGAACGGGGATGCCGTGCTGTTCTGCAAGCCGCTCGACTCCGGCGAGCTCACCCTCGGGGTGCTTTACGACGCCAAGAGACTCGACGGGCCGGTGTCCGCCCAGCGCGCGGTGGTGCTCTTGCTGGGCCTCTTCCTGTTCCTGCTGTTCACCGCTCTCGGCGCGGCCGTGTACAAGACGGTGCGCTCCGGCTTGAACGACCTGTCCGCCGCCGTCGAGACGCTCCGGCTGTACGGGGACATGCCGGAACCGCCCGCTTCGCTGTCCGAGGAATTCCGGCGGCCCTGGGAGGAACTCGCTTCATTCGCGTCGGATATACGCCGCCGGGAGCATCTCGCCGCCGAGAGCAGCTCCAGCTATCGCTACCTGCTCGATAAGACACGGGAGCTCATCTCCGCGATGCCCGAGGGTTACCTCCTCTCGCGCGAGGACGGCGTGGTGGTGGAGTGCAACCCCTCCATATGCGCTCTCTCCGGCTACGCGGAGGGCGAGCTTCTCAAGATGAAGGCCGCCGACCTCTTCGTCTCCGAGCCCGACGGGACCTTCCTCAAGCGGGCGGACGGCACCCTCGTGAAGGTGTCGGTGCTCCAGAGAAAGGTGGCGCTGAACTACGAGGACCACGTCATCCGCATCGTCAAGGAAGTAACCCGCGAGGAGGAACTGAGGACGTCGCTCCTCAAAAAGAGCGACGAGTTCGAGCGGCAGGTCCTCGAGATAAAGAACCAGGTGCGCGAGTACGGGCTCGCCGCCCGGAAGTTCGTAGACCGCCTGCTCGAAGGAGTGGTGCGGATGGACTGCGCGGGCAACATACTCGAATGCAACCCGGCCGCCGCGAGGCTCTTCCGATATCCGGCGAGCGACGAGCTGATAGGCGTGAACTTCTTCACCGACCTGCGCCTCGAGGACCGCTCCTCGCCCGGCCTCGCCGATTTCCTCGAGGGCGCTCCGCTGAACGAGCCCGTCGAGGTGTCCTTCAGCGCATTCGACGGATCGCAGGTGCACGCCCTCGTCTCCTGCGCCTGGGTGGACGAGAGGAAGCGCGACATGGCGGAATTCCTGCTGCTGGACCTGTCCGAGGCCCGTCGGCTCCGCTCCGAACTTGCCGCCCTGCGGAGGGAGACCGAATACATCCTGCGCGAGCACGAGGAAGAACTGAAGCGAACGCAGCAGCAGCTCATAGACCACGCGCACCGAGCGGGTATGGCCGTGGTCGCCTCCGAGGTCCTTCACAACATCGGCAACGCAGTCAACTCCATAGGCATAAGGCTGAAAGAGCTCACCGACCTTCTCGAACGGGAGAAGGTGCCGGAGCGCCTCAGCCTCCTGGCGGAGAAACAGTCCGGCGCGCCGGATTCCCAGGACTCCATCCAGCGTTACGTCGCCATGCTCGCCCGCGCGGTGGAGTCCTCGCGTGAGCGCCTGCGCTCCAACGTGGAGTTCATAGCCGGCAAGCTGTCCCACATCTCGGAGATAATCTCGTTGCAGCAGTCCATCGCGTCCATCCGCGGCATAATCGAGGAAGTGAAGGTCACGGACCTCATCCTCGACGCCGTCGAGATGAACCGCGAGGTGATGGAGAAGCGCGGCATCGTGGTTACCTACCGCTTCGCCGACATACCGCCCATAAAGGTGGAGAAGAACAAACTGCTGCAGGTGCTGGTGAACCTCATCAAGAACGCGGTGGAGGCCATAGACATGGCGGGCCCCGAGGCCAGGAAAGAGATAACGGTGGGCGTGGCCCCGTCGCGGGACGGCTCGCAGGTGACCATAACGGTCAGCGACACTGGCATAGGAATGACGGAGGAAGTGCTCGCCAACCTCTTCAGCTTCGGCTACACCACAAAGCGCGACCGGGGCGGCTCCGGCTTCGGCCTGCATTCGTCTTCCAACCTGCTGAAGGCGATGGGAGGCTCGCTCTCCGCCCACTCCGACGGTCCCGGCAAGGGAGCCGTCTTCACCGTCACGGTTCCCCTCGAACCCCGTCTCGAGGGAAACGGCCCCGCCTGAGCTACTGTCCTTTCTCTTCCTCCTCCTGATGCAGGAAGATGGTCTGGGTCGGGAAGGCGAATTCGAGCCCCAGCGACTGGACGAGCTTCATTATGTCCAGGAATATCCTCTGCCTCTCCCGCAGGAAGTCCTCCCATTCGCGCGATTCGATGTAGAAGTAGAGCATTATCTGAAGGCTCGAATCGGCGAACTCGGTGAACCACACCTGATAGTAGTCCTTGAAGGTGTTCGGGTTGGTTCGGATTATCTCCTTTATGCCCTCGACCAGAGCCTCCACCTTCTCCGGCGGGCTGTCGTAGGTGACGCCGATGTAGGCCTTCACCCGCTGCCTCGGCCGGGCGCTCATGTTCTCTATGCTCATGTTCATGAGCTGGTTGTTCGGAATGTGCACCACCGATTTCGCGAAGGTCCTGACCTTGGTGGAGCGCATCCCGAGCTCCTCCACCGTGCCCTCTATGTTGCCTATTACCACCCAGTCGCCGAGGGAGAAGGGGCGGTCCAGGCTCAGCACTATGGCGGCGAACACGTTGGCTATGGTGTCCCTCGCCGCGAAGGCCGCCGCCGCGCCCACCACGGTGAACGAGGCGAGGATCATCCCGACGTCCTGCCCCATCCTGTCGAGCGTCATCGCCCCGGCTATCGCCACCACCACCACCTTCAGGAACTTCCGGAGAGTTACGACGATGGTGGGATCGAAACGGACGTTCCTCTCGCGTATGGTCTCCACGCCGTAGGCGGCGAGCCTGTCCACCAGCACCCAGGCGAAGTAGGCCCCGATCCAGGTGTAGAAGATCGCGAAGACGGCGGCGAGCTTGCCCGTTATGAGGATTATCCTCTCGGTGTCGGGCACCTCCGCGCCGCCGGGGCCGATGGTGGTTATCCAGTTCACCCACGGAAGCAGGACCGCCGCGAGATGTAGCCCTCCCACGATGATGAGCATCTGGAGCGGCTTGTCCATCGCCTCGAGCAGGTAGTCGTCCAGCTTCGTCTTGGTCTTGCTCACCAGCTTCATCAGGGCGCGGGAGACGAGCTTCGCCGTGAGCCTCTTCGCGAGGAGCATGACCGCGAGGATGAGGGCGATCACCAGCATGCGCCAGAGCGGAAAGCCCCCTATCGTCCACGAGAGCGTTTCGCCCAACCGTTCCAGGAAGTTCCTTATGTCTTGCATCGCACCTCCTCGCGTTCCGATTTTACCTCCATTTCCGAAAGGCGAAAGAGGTCGCTTGACAAAAGGTTTATCTCTGCCACAATAATCGCATAGGAGGCCACATGGAAGGGTACAAAATCGTCGGACTGTCCCCGTCCGTCGCGGGAAGGGAATACGTGCTGACTGACAGGCTCCTGATAGGCCGCGCCGACGACAACGACATCATCATTCATGCACCGGGAGTTTCCCGCCACCAATCCGAGATAATCGCGAAATCGGACAAGGTAACCATAAAGGACCTGGGGTCCGCCAACGGGACGAGGGTGAACGGCGAGTTGATCATCGCCCGCGACCTGAAGGCCGGGGACCGCATCCGGATCGCCGACGTGGAGTTCGTCTTCGTCGCTCCCCAACCGGAGACCGCGGCGCCTTCGCCTTCGGTCGAGCCCCCCGCCGCCGCAGGAGAGGCCACGGCTTTCATAGACATGTCCTCCGTCGTGGGCGGAGAGGAACCTCCCCAGGCCGAGGCTACTTCCTTCGTGGACATGTCCCAGGTGATAGGGAAGGAAGGCGGCCCGCCCGCAGGGGAGGCCACCTCGTTCGTGGACATGTCCCAGGTTCTCAAGGGTTCCGACGCCCCGGCCCCTCCGGCCGCCGAGGCCACCTCGTTCGTGGACATGTCCGAAGTGCTCGGGAAGAAAGGCGCGGCCGAACCGCCCGCCGCCGAGGCCACTTCTTTCGTGGACATGTCCGAGGTGCTGGGAAAGAAGGGCAAGGCTCCCGCGCCCTCCGCTCCCACGCCGCCCCTTTCTCCGGCCCCCAAGCCGGCCGCTCCGCGGACCGCATCCGTCCCCGCGCCCTCCGGCCTGGCCGCCGAAAAGAGCCATTTCATCCTCGTTTACAAGCTCGGCGGAAAGGAAAAACGCTTCCACGTGCCGAAGGGTTCGGTGCTGGTGGGCCGGGATCCGTCCTGCGACGTGGCGATAGACGACCCCAGCGTCTCCGCCAAACACGCGCTCTTCTCCTTCGACGGTTATTCCCTCACCGTGGAGGATGCCGGCGGGGCCTCCGGCGTCTTCGTCAATCTGGAGAAGGTCGTGACCGCGCGGGTGCTCAGGCCGGGAGACGAGATACTTCTCGGCCGCATCTCCCTGTATTGCAGGCGCGACGTGCCGGAGGAATCGAGAATCATAAGGATAGAGAAGAAGAAGGGCGGCTTCTTCCGCTGGCTGCTCAGGTTGTTCGGCCTGGGCAAATGAGGTTCATTCCGGCAGAGTGCCGGGTTCCACCGTCACCGTCCTGTCGGTGTACCCTATGAAGCGGTCGTGCTCCCTGTAGAGCACGATGACCAGGGTGTAACTTCCCGCCTCCGTCCCCTCGCTCGACCAATCCCCGCTGATGTCGTCCGGTTCGAACTCCGCGATGGTGAACTCGTTGCCGTTGCCCCATTGCGAGTCCGGGTCCAGCATGAACTCCACCTTCACGAACCCCTCCGAGTGCAGCTCCCCCTCTATGTGCATGGATTCCCCCGCCCTCAGCGTGACGTCCTCCGCCGGGCTCGTGAGGGTGAACAGCTCGTCGCCGGTCACCGTGACGGTGAAGTCGGCGTAGCCTATCGAACGTACCCCTTCCTGGTACACCACCACGGCTATCCGATACTCTCCCGGGTTCACGGCGACCGTGTCCCATTCCGCGGTGAAGGAAGCGGCGGGCAGGGCGAAGGCCGCGGCGTGCTCGTTGCCGTTGTCCCACTCCGCGTCCTCGTCGTAGTAGAACTCCACGGAGGTATAGCGGTCGGGCTCGCTCATCACGGCCTCGAACAGCACCTTCTCGCCGCGCGCCACCGTGACGTCCTCGGTAGGGCTGACGAGCTCCAGGGGGGGAACTTCCGCGGTTCCGTCCCCTCCGCTTCCGCTCCCGCCGCAGGCGACGCAGAGCGACGACAACAGAAACACGGCTATGGCGGCGAGAGTCGGCTTCATGTACTGTCCTCCGAAAGAGTCGTATTGCCTCACGGCCGAACGTTGCGCGCGGCTTCCCGCAGAAGGGCGGGAAGGTAGAGGGTGGGGGGAAGCAACGTCCTGACCTCGAACCACCTGCGCTTGAAGGCCAGCGCGAGCCATACTTCCTCCGCCCGGGGACCGGAGCCGAAGAGCCATTCCGGGACGCCCGCCGTACCGCGGAACAGGTGGACCAGCACCGGGGCCTTAGCGTCCCCCTCGCCCACGAGCGCGGGCGGCAGGAACGGGAAATCCCCCTCTCCCTGCCTCCGAACGTCCACGGCGCGCCTGAGGGATTCGTTGCTGCCAGAGATAAGCACGACGCCGTCCAGCAGGCCGACGCTGAAACCGGGCTCGCCTCCGTCGTCTTTGAAAAATATCTTGCGCCCCCGGTACACCATCACGAGCGGATCTTCGCCGCCGAAGGCCTCCCCGGACTTCATCGCCTCTATGAGATCCTCCACCGTCCGGCCGCGCTCCAGCTCGAAGCCGAACACCATCTCGTCGCTCTCCTCGGTGCCGTCGGGCTGCCAGGCGAAGATGCGGCCGCCGCAGAACCGCTCCGCCATCTCGGCGGGGCTCATGCCGGTGTTGCGTTCGAAGTCACGGGCGAACTCGTCGGCCTTTCCGCCGCCGAGCACGGCCGCGAGCACTCCGGCCACCTTTCCGGCCGCCTTCCCTCCCGCGGTGGAGACCTCGACGAAGAAGCGGGCGCTGACCTCCGCGAAGCCCACCTTCCGCATGTCCGGCCCTACCTCCAGCGAGCCCACCCATTCGGGGGGATCCGCCCATTTCACCGCGGCCTTGCTCACGCCGCCCGAGAAGGACACCCTGACCTCGCTGCCGCGCGCGGCGAGATCGGCGAAGAAGGGCAGGGCACCGAAGTCCAGCCGCTCGCGCGTCGCTCTGAAGAAGAAGGGATAGGGCGAGACGTCTCCCACCTCGTCGCGGTAGCTTCCCTTGCCCTCCGGTATGAAGTCGTTGCGCCTCATGCGCATGACGGGCTCGCCTCCGCTCGCGAACCAGGCGCGTCCGCCCTCCAGAGCCACGAGCCCCCTCATGTTGTCCGCCCCCAGTCCCATCTTCGCCAGCGCGTCGGAGGCTTCGCCGTCGAAGTGGAAGCAGGCGTACCTTCCGCCCGCCGGGGTCTCGATCACCTCCACGAGCTCCGCCGCCCCGAGCATCTTCTCCACGGCCCCTTCGTCCAGGCCCGCCAGGGCCGCCAGGGCCGCGGCGCCGCCCGCCTGCCCGAACATCTCGCGGCGCAGCGACAGGTGGAGAGCCACCTCGCTGACGAGGAAGAAACGGGTGAATTCCTCTCGCTCGCCTCCCTGCAGGGGCGGCGGAGAGCTCGCGGGGACGGAGGCCGAGGGGGAAGGGGAGGGGGAGGCGGCCGCCTGCGCGGTCGCGGGAGCGGCGGAGGAAGAGGACGCCGACGGCGCGCCGCCGCTCGGCGCGGGAGCGGTCATCAGGCGGAACGCCAGCCAGGCGTTCCATGCTATCACCGCCGCGACCGCGATGGCCGCGGCCGTGAATATCGCTCGCTTCATGCTTCTTCCTTCCTGCGAATCCGGTCAGGGAAGCATCGGTATCTTTATGCCGTGCCGCTTGGCGGCCTCTATCGCCTCCGGGTAGCCCGCGTCGGCGTGCCTCATTATGCCGGTGCCGGGATCGGTGGTGAGCACCCGCTTCAGGCGGACCGCCGCTTCGGGGGTGCCGTCGGCCACCACCACCATGCCGGCGTGCTGCGAGTAGCCCATGCCCACGCCGCCGCCGTGGTGGAAGGACACCCAGCTCGCGCCCGCCACCGCGTTCAGCATGACGTTCAGAAGCGGCCAGTCGGACACCGCGTCGCTGCCGTCCCTCATCCCTTCCGTCTCGCGATTGGGAGAGGCGACCGAGCCGGAGTCGAGGTGATCGCGCCCTATCACTATGGGAGCGCCTACCTCGCCCTTCGCCACCAGCTCGTTGAAGATGAGCCCCATCTTGGCCCGCTCGCCGTACTTCAGCCAGCAGATGCGCGACGGAAGGCCCTGGAAGCGCACCTTCTTCTGCGCCATCCTTATCCAGCGGGCGAGGCTTTCGTTCTCGGGGAACGCCTCCAGTATGGCCTCGTCGGTGCGGTAGATGTCCTCGGGGTCGCCGGAGAGCGCCACCCAGCGGAACGGCCCGCTGCCGTCGCAGAACAGCGGCCTTATGTAGGCGGGAACGAAGCCGGGGAAGGCGAAGGCGTCTTCCACACCCTCTTCCTTGGCGATGCCGCGTATGTTGTTGCCGTAGTCGAAGGTGATCGCGCCGCGCCGCATCATCTCGAGCATGGCTTTGAGGTGGCGCGCTATGCTGGCGCGCGCGGCCCGCTCGTAGGCCTTCACGTCGCGCTCGTGCAGGTCGCGGGCCTCCTCGAGCGTCATCCCGCCGGGAACGTAGCCGTCAACGGGATCGTGCGCGCTGGTCTGGTCGGTGAGGACGTCGGGCGTGAAGCCCATCTCGATGAGGCGCGGGAGCACGTCGGCGCAGTTGCCCACGAGACCTATGGAAAGCGCTTCGCCCTTCTCCGCCGCCTCGCGGGCGCGGGCCACCGCCCGCTCCGCGTCCGTCTCCATCACGTCGCAGTAGCCGGTGTCGAGGCGGCGCTTGATGCGCTCGGGATCCACCTCGACGTCTATTATCACGCCCTCGTTCATGGTTACCGCCAGCGGCTGGGCTCCGCCCATGCCGCCCATGCCGCCCGTGAGGACTATCTTGCCCTTGAGGCTGCCGCCGAAGTGCTTGCGGGCCAGCGCGGCGAACGTCTCGTAGGTGCCCTGCAGGATGCCCTGCGTGCCTATGTATATCCACGAGCCCGCCGTCATCTGGCCGTACATCATCAGGCCCTTGCGCTCCAGCTCGTTGAAGTGCTCCCAGGTCGCCCAGCGGGGCACGAGGTTCGAGTTGGCGATGAGAATGCGCGGCGCGTCGGGGTGCGTGCGGAACACGCCGACGGGTTTGCCCGACTGGACGAGCAGCGTCTCGTCGTTCTCGAGTTCCTTCAGGGAGCGCACTATCGCGTCGAAGCACTCCCAGTTGCGCGCGGCCTTGCCCTTGCCGCCGTAAACTATGAGTTCGTCGGGCTTCTCGGCCACCTCGGGGCTGAGGTTGTTCATCAGGCAGCGCAGCGCCGCCTCCTGAAGCCAGCCCTTGCAGTTGAGTTTCGGTCCCGTCGGGGGGTGAATTTCCCTCGCCATCTCGTCGCCTCCTTTCACTTTCCGCAGAGGCCGCCGTTGTAGGCGAGCCTCACGGCGTTGCCGAGCTCCGTTCCCCTGGCGGACAGGTCCGCCAGCTCCTCGCGGAGCCTCGCGGCGTACACCTCGTCCTTTATTGAATCGAGGTTTATGCAGACGTTGAGCTTCGCTATCTCCACACCGACGCCCATCAACAGCACGCCGGCGACCGCGTCCGTTACGCAGTTGGGATTGCACCGGGCCGCCACGGCGACCCCCGTCTCCATGCACTCGACGGCCTTCCTCATGGTCTCCAGGGGCACCTCGGCGGCGCGCTTGGTGGCCTCCTGTATGGCCTTGGAGCGCTCGGCCTTCTGCTCGTCCGTCTCCTTCGGGAGCCTGAACGCCTGCATCACGCCGTCGTAGGCCCTCCCGTCCTCGGTGACGAGCCTCTCCAGCTCGGAGGCGAGGCCCGAGGCCTTACCGGCCGCGGCCTCCATCTCCTTCTTGCGGTCGGCGAACCTCTTCTTGCCGGCAGTGAGCCTGGCCGCCATGGCGTCGAGCGACGCGCCCACCGAGGCGGCGAGCGCCGCCGCGCTCCCCCCGCCGGGCGTCGGCGAGGAAGAGCCGAATCTCTCCAGAAGCTCGTTCAGCGTCATCTCACTGAAGGACAATTCTCCCTCCTTCCGCTGCCTTCCGGCCGCCGCACACCACGTACCGCGCGTGGTTCTCTCCCCAGTGGTAGGCCACGTCCGTGACGCTTCCGCCGAGCACCACCAGGTCGGCCCGCTTGCCGGGCTCGATGCTCCCCGTCCGGTCGTGTATCCTCAGCGAGAAGGCCCCGTTGACGGTGGCCGCGCACAGCGCCGCCTCCACCGGCATCCTCAGCGCCAGCACACCCAGCGCGAACGCCCCCTGCATGGTGAGGGAGGGGCTCGTGCCGGGGTTGAAGTCGGTGGCCAGCGCCACGGCGCAGCCGTGTTCGTAGAACTTCCCGAAGGGCGCGTGCGACGGCAGGTTCAAGAAGAACGAGGTGCCCGGCATGAGGGTGGCCACGGTGTCGCTTCGCGCCAGCGCCCTCATGCCTTCCTCGTTGGTGTATTCGAGGTGATCGCAGGACGCCGCCCCCAACTCCACGGCGAGCGCGGCCCCGTCCATGTCCGAGAGCTCGTCCGCATGGAGCTTCGGAATCAGCCCCAGCTTCTTCCCTTCCTCGAGGATGAGGCGCGTCTCCTCCCGGTCGAAGGCGTTGAATTCCAGGAACACGTCGTTGAAGCGGGCGATGCCCTGTTCGGCCGCGCGGGGGAGCATCTCCTCCACCACGAGCCTCACGTATTCCGCCTTCCTGCCCCGGTAGTCGTAGGGGACGAGGTGCGCGCCCAGGAAGGTGTGCTCCACTATCTGGGGCGTGCGGGCCGCGACGCGCGCCGCGGCCTCCAGCATCTTCAGCTCGCCCTCCGTCTCGAGCGCGTAGCCGCTCTTGGCCTCGAGCGCCGTG
>QNBY01000025.1 GCA_003644275.1 Planctomycetota bacterium | reverse complement strand
CCTACGGCGTTGCCGCGTGGCGCGGCCCTGTCAGCGGGGGCGTCAGCGCCTGTAACCACATTCGTGGTGACCACCACCGACGACGAGACCGGCGAGTGTACGGCGGACTATTGCTCGCTGCGCCAGGCGATCGAGGCCGCCAACGCGAATCCAGGGGCCGACACTATCACCTTCGACATCCCCACCAGCGACCCCGGCTACGACCTGAACACCGGTCAGTGGACGATCCACTTGAGCGTAGGACAGTTGCCGGCGCTCGCCGACCCCGGCACGATCATAGACGCGACACAAGGAGGGGATTGTTCATCGCCCGTCGTGATCGACGCCACTGGCGTTTCCTACGCTATGGAGATCACCGGGACCAACCACACCATCAGCGGACTGGTGTTGCGCAACGCAAACACCTACGGCCTCTACATCCACGGCTCCGGCGCACAGAGCAACACGCTGTCGTGCAGCTACGTCATCAGCAACACGGTTGACGGCGTGCACATTGCCGACCAGGCCGCCCACAACAGCATCGGCTCCACCGGCGCCGACCGGCCCAACGTGATCGCCCTCAACGGCGATGACGGGATCGAGATCACCGGCGCGGCCCACCATAACACAGTTGTGTGCAACTATATCGGCACGGACCTATCCGGCGCGACCGCCTACCCCAACTCCGGCTACGGCGTGCGCATCAGCGGCGGCGCGATGACCAACACCGTGGGCCTGGTGGGGCAGTGTGGCAACAACCTCATCAGCGGCAACACGCTGGGGGATGTGATGATCAGCGGCAGTACCACGCATGGCAACGTGGTGCAGAACAACCGCATCGGCACCGAATCCGGCGGCACGGCCGTCATCGCCGGGCTGAATCCCTCGCTACAGAACGACGGCGTGGTGATCGCAGGCGCTTCTTACAACACTATCGGCCCGGACAACCTGATCAGCGGTCACGGGCGCGATGGAGTGCGCATCCAGGACAACACCGCCCGGTACAACGTGGTCAAGGGCAACTATATCGGCACCGACGCCGACGGGGACGCCAGGGTGACCAACAAGCGGTTCGGCGTCTGGTTGCAGGGCGAAACGCATCACAACACCATCGGCGCCGAGGCGGCGGGCAACCTGATCAGCGGCAACGGGTACGACGGCGACTTTCCCATGGCCGGCGGCGTGGCCCTCGTCGGCAGCAGCAGTCACAATCTGTTCTACAACAACAGCATCGGCATGACGGCGCACGGCGCGGCACTGCCCAACGGCGGCCCAGGCGTGTGGGTGAGCGAGGGTTCCTCGTACAACGAGTTTGGCAACTGGACGTCCCCCACCCACGCCAACACCATCGCCTGGAACGAGGAAGACGGCGTCCTCATCAACGGCACCGGCACGCTCCACAACACCCTCTACCGCAACTCGATCCACGACAACACCGGCCTGGGGATCAACAACGAATCCGGAGGCAACCGGGAACTTGTGCCTCCCCAAATCCTCCGGTACCAGACGCTGAGCTTTGGCTCCGGCAGCCGCACCGTGAGCCTGCACGCCCGCACCTGCCTCACCTGCACCGTGATAGTCTACTACGACGACGGCGGCGAGGGGCGCGTTTACGAAAAGTTGGTGAGTTCACTCGATCCCAACGGCCAATTCGACTGGAACGGCAACATTCCCCTGTACTCGGCCGTTACGCTGGTCGCCACGGACGCCGACGGGAACTCGTCCGAGTTTTCCGCCTCGCCGGTCGAACTGCGTCTCTCCCTCGACGACGCGCTGCCTCACGTCGTGGTCAACAAGGTGCCGGGGGACGCCGACGCCCCGGCCGGAAATGTCACCGTTGACTTTGTCGCCACCATCGTCAGCCGCGACCCCACGCTGCGCAATGACTTCGATCTCGAACTGCGCCTCTCCGACACCACCCTGGGCAACCCGACCCGTGTCTTTACCCGTGCGCAGGCTTCGGATTACAACGGCACGCCGGTCACCTGGAGCAACCCGTCGGCGGGCGTGTTCCGGGTGCAGGGGATCGATCTAGCGCCGGACACCAACTCGGCCAGCCGGTGGACGCAGCGGGTGATCCTGCGCTTCGACGTTCCCAATGGAGCCTCACCCACTGCACTGCTCGCGCTCGGCTTCCTCACCGCCGAGGGACGCACTTTGAACCAGGAGGTGGACTATGCCGTCCTGCGGCTGCTCCAACGGGCGGACGAGATCATTATCACCAACCGCACACAACTATACGCCCAGTACGACGACACTCAGACGACCACCTTCCTTCAAGACCTGCACGCCTTCGCCCAGGGGCCGCCCTTCAACTGGACTCCGGCCTCGGTGATCTATTACGTGGACACTTTCGACTCGAGCCTGGCGACCTGGGACAACACGGCGGTCAGCTATGCCAGCGAAGCCGTCGCCAACACGGCCGCCAACAAGGTGGACAGCCTGATCGAAGACTGGGTGGAGGATTCGACGACCAGGTACCAGAAAATATGCTCCTTCATTGGAGGATGTCACTCGTATCCTGTTGACTATCCCTGGTACCTGCTGATCGCCGGCGACGACAACATCATCCCCTTCTACCGCAAGGACGATCCGGCGGACAGGGAAATAGCGCATCCATGCCCTTCCTCCGGCAGCGTACTGTGTGCCCTGCGCAACCACGACTATTTCTTCACCGAGAACTCTTATGGCGATCTCTCCTACGTGTTCGACACCTTTCCCTGGAACGAGGGCGGCGTGGAGTTGGCGGTGGGCCGGCTGGTGGGCACGCGGGCGGCCCATATGTCCACCCTGCTGCACAACGGCCAATACGGCCCGGATACGACCCGTCCGGCGCGGGCTATCGTCGGTTCCGCCTGTGGCAACGACGCCCAGGGAGTCGTCAATCACCTCAAGAACTATGGCTACGACGTGCTGAACGACACCGAGTCCCCCTCCACCGTGGACAACGACAACTGGTCGGAATCCACATTGCTGACCCTGATGCAGGGCGACTATCAGATTTTCCACCACGGCAACCACGCCAACGAAGGGGGGTGGACCACACCGCCTTGCAGCAGTCTGCCCAGCATAGACACCAACGACGTCTGGTCATCTGCCATCGCCGCACGCATCGCGGCCAACCATCCCATCTTTACCTCCAACGGCTGCCGCGCCGGACTCGCGGCTGCGCGGGCGGATACGAACCCGCTCTCTATCACCACCAGCGAACCCACCATGGTCAACGCTCTGGTGCGCGAGGGAGCCTCGGCGGTGATGGCCTCCACCGGCATCTCTTTCTTCGACGCCGACTATGGAGACATCAGAGGCGGCGAGGATTTCATCAAGGATTTCTGGGGCCTGGCCGCTTCTCCGCCCCCCAAGCAGTTGAACATGGGCATGGCGCTGCGCTGGAACAAGCGCACCTGGGACGGCCACTGGTCGGTGGACGACGAGGAGGAAAAGACCGGCGCCGAGTTTACGCTCTACGGCATCCCCTGGGTCACGGCTCCCTACCGTGCGGGAACCACCTCTCAGCGCCTGCGATCCTCCGCCGGTGTTACTCTCTCTCCACCCCAACCCCTCGGCGGCCAGACCTATGTGGTCACAGCCACCTTCGACGCTTCCAACTACAGCGTGAATCAGGTGAACGGCTTCGATCTGGTGAATGTAGAAGGGATGGAGTTGGCCCGCGACACCGCTGTCCCCCTGGTGCCGCTGGCCGAGGTCGAACTGAACCTGCCCTCCGACGGAACGCTGGTGGACGTCGAGGCTGTGACCGCCGACCCGGTAAACCTGGGTACGCTGAACATCCCGCAAGAGATACCCGGCGTCCCCATCCCCGGCGGCGACTCCGGTGGCCTGACGGAAGCGCCCGACATCGGCGTCTACCCGCCGCAGGGAGCGGTCTCGCGCACGGTGTCGCTGGCGGGCTACAACCTGGCCCGCGTCTACGGCAGCCCGCTTTCCTACGACACCACCACCGATCAGGCCACCCTCTACCAGAGCCTGGCCCTGCGCATCACCTACCACCTCTCGTCCACGGTGGGCCTGCTGAATCTGACCGCTGCCCCCGACGACCTGGCCCCTGAGGAGCCTTTCTCGGTGACAGCCACGTTGGCCAACCCCGGCGCCGACCCCGCCACGTTGACCGGTACGCTCACGTTGAAGGACAACCTGGGCCGGGCGATAGACGTGCTGGAGATCGGCCCGTTCGACGTAGCACCCGGCGGTGAGCAGTACCCGTTGGAATTGGGCTGGACCGCCCCGTTCACCGAGGGAGCCTACAGTCTGCTCCTGGAATTGTATCACGCCGGGGCACAGCAGGTGTTCGGCCATCAGACGCTCGCCGTCTCCGGTGGACGCATCACAGCCCTGACTGCACCCACGGGCGCTCTCTCCGGCCAGGAAGCGACTTTCGAGGTAACTTTTGCCAACCGGCGCGGCGATCCGTTCGAGGGGCAGGTCGCGCTCTCGATCTATGACGGCGAGGGCGCGTTCGTGACGACGCTGGACGCGCCGCTTTCGACGGGCGCCGAGAGCGAGGAGACGGTGCGACTGACCTGGGATACCGAAGGTGAGCCGGCCGGGTCATACACGGCGCTGGCCGAGGTGACGGATGCGGCCGAGAGCGTCACCTACGGCCCGGCCCAGGAGAGCTTTGACCTGCGACATGCGGTCTATCTGCCGCTCATCCTCAAATAACACCAATCACCCTTCCGCAGGCTGACCAGCCTGCGGAAGGGCGCTGTTCGATCCTACCACTCGTCGTCTCCCCGGCCCACTTGTCCCCGAATCCCCCTCTTCGGTCCCCCGCTGTGCTATAGTTTAGAAAAGGGTGTGACCGAAATGCCCCCATCGTGGGAGAAAGTGAGGAGACATGTCGAGCCTGAGAGCACTTTTCGCCATCCTGACCACCATCTTGACCTGCGTCGCCCTGAGCGGCTGCACCAGCGCCAGCAATCCGACGATGACCACGCCGTCCACGCCGCCTCCCGCCACCCCCATCCCCACCGAGGCCGCCGCCTCCATCACCGTGCTGCGCGATCTCGAATATACCCATTACACCATCAACGGGGAGGAACATACCCTGCGCCTCGACCTGTACCGACCGGGGACAGGCGACGACCGCCCGCTCCCCCTGCTGATTTACATCCACGGCGGCGGCTGGATGGAGGGCAGCAAACAAGACTGCCCGGCGGAACCCTTTGTCCAGCACGGCTATGCCGTCGCCTGCGTGGACTATCGCCTGGCCCGCGCCACTCCCGCAGGCTGCCCGGAGGAACTCATCTTCCCGGCCCAGATCCGCGACCTGCGGGCCGCCGTGCGCTGGCTGCGCCAGCACGCCGCCGAGTATGACCTCGATCCCGACCGCTTTGGCGCCTTTGGCGACTCTTCCGGCGGCCACCTGGCGGCCCTGCTGGGAGTCTCCCACGGCGTGCTCGAACCGGGGGATGCCGCCAACCAGGATGTCTCCGACGCGGTGCAGGCCGTCGCCGACTGGTTCGGCCCGGTGGACGTCACCCAGGGGCCGGTTGCTTTCGAGGATGACCCCTGTGTCACCGATTGGGACACCCTCGTCCAAACCTACGGCGGTGAGGAGACGCCCTACTTTTACTGGACGGCGGCCTGGGGCACCTTCCTCGGCGGCTCCCTGACCGATCCGGCGGTGCTCAAGCGGGCTACCTGGGCCTCCCCGCTGACTTATATTGACGCCGACGACCCTCCCTTCCTCGTCATCCACGGCGAGGCCGACGATATGGTGCCCCTCGAACAGAGCGAGCGGCTGGCGGCGGCTTTGCAGGAAGCCACCGTGGATGTCACCTTCATCCGCCTGCCAGGGGTCGGGCACGGCTTTGGTTCCCCCGATGGGGAACTGCTGGACGAATTCCTTGAACCGACGCTGGCCTTCTTCGACCGTCATCTTCTCTCCAGGAGCGGCAGGCCATCGTCCGGCAAGGGCGGCCCACTGACCCACGACGAAACCTGGAGCGGCGAGATACTCGTCACCGAGACCGTCATCGTGCCGGAGAACGTCACGTTGACCATCGAACCCGGTACGGTCGTAGAGTTCAAGCATTACAGGGGCTACAAAGAGGGTAAGGCCGGTTTGCTCGTGCACGGGGGAACTGTCAAGGCCGTCGGTACCCCGGAAGGACAAATCTGGTTCACCTCCGACGCCCCCGACCCCATCAACGGCGACTGGGCCGGCATCACCCTGGTCGAAACGGACGACAGCCGCTTCGACTACACCATCGTCGAGTACGCCGAGATCGGGATCGAGCAATTCGCCTCCCAGGCGGACGTCTCCCACTCGATCATCCGCTGGAACAACTCGGAGGGGCTGTACGCCGAACTCTCCAGCGCCACTTTCGAGGGCAACACCATCTATGGCAACGCCTATCACGCCATCGCCCTGGAGAACTATAACGAGGACATGCGCATCATCGGCAATCTCATCCTCGGCCCCGGCCACCAGACGATCCACCTGGAAGCGTCCCAGGCGCTCATCGAGGGGAACTATTTCAAGGATTTCGACGTATCCAGGGCCGCGCCGGAAAAGGTCATCAGCCTGATGTTCGACTCGCAGGCCACCGTCCGGGGAAACAAATTCGAAGTGCACGGCGGCGGTGAAGCCTTCGCCGTCGAGCCTGGCAGTATGCTGGTGGCCGAGGACAATGATTTCGGCGACGGGCACATCGCCCCCCCACAGTTCGATTACCAGGATGTGAAAAAGACCGAGTTGGGTTACCTGCCCGGCTCCCCCGCGGACCGCTATCTCTACGTATTCGATGCGGAGGACGAGACCAGGCGGATCGTCGCCCGGCACGGGAAAGGGCTGGGACTTGGCTGGGGCGTGGCTTACGCCGACGGCGCCATCTGGCGCTTTACCGCCGGTGATACCTTCGTCCGCATAGACCCGGCGACGGGCGAGGTGGACTATGCCCACGAGTATGCCAACCCCACCCACATCGCCGCCCGTGGGCTGACCTACGACGGCGAAACTTTTTGGGCCCAGGATCACATCCGTGGTCAGATCGTCCAGTTCCGGCTGGGCAGCGGAGGAGGCTACCCTGATGTCGGCTCCGGCAACCCTCTCGAGATCGTCGCCACGTTCGACTATCCTGAGGAGATAAAAGGGGGCAGCGCCGGCATCACCACCGATGGGGAGTATCTCTACGTTCCCTCCGAAACCCGACCGGATACGCTCCTCAAGCTGGACAAACAGGGGCAGGTAGTGGGCGAGGTCCACTTCGCAGGCCACTCCGGCCCGGCCGTCACCTGGGACGGCGCGCACTTTTGGACGGCCGGGGGAAACACGATTCAAAAATGGACGGCGGACGGCCGGTTCGTCGGGATGATCTATGCCCCGGCGGTGGAGACGTGGGACCTGGCCTGGGGCGATGGTTATCTGTGGACCATCAACCGGACGTGCGAAGAGTGGAACGACGCCAAAATCTTTCAGGTGGAGGTGCTGAACCTGTTGGCAGAGCCGGAAGTGGGAGAACCCGTCGCGCCGGTCGAGCCGGAAGAGCCGCCCCCGCCGGAGGAGATGGCGGACGTGTCCGGCCCGCAGAGCTTTGCCGTGACGCTCGACGCCGCCCAGACCGGCGAACCGATCTCCAAATACCTCTACGGCGCGTTCATCGAGCACCAGGGCCGTTGCATCTATGGCGGCATCTGGGCCGAGATGCTGGAGGACCGCAAGTTCTACTACCCGGTGGATTATTACTTTCCCTGGGGGGAGGAAAAGGGCAAATCCCCCTGGCGGGCCAACACCTTCGACACGGTGGTGGTGATGGACACCGTCAACCCCTACGTCGGCGATCATGTCCCCCGTGTGGACCTGGAGGGGGCCAAGCCGCGCGGCGTCGTGCAGGATGGGCTGGGGCTGGTGGCGGGGAAGGAGTACACGGGATACGCCATCCTGGCCGCCAGTGGCGTGGTCAGCGCGGAGGTGCGCCTGGTCTGGGGGCCGGGGCCGGATGGGCGGCAGACCGTCTCTCTCGGTCCCGTGCCCGAAACCTACATCCGCCTTCCCTTCCGCTTCACCGCCGGGGCCGACAGCGACGACGGCCGGCTGGAAATCGTCGGACGCGGCACGGGCCGCCTGTACATCGGCCCCGCCTCGCTAATGCCCGCCGACAACATCGAAGGGATGCGGGCCGACACCATCGCCTTGCTCCGGGAAATCGGCTTTACAGTCTACCGCTGGCCGGGCGGCATTTTCGTCAACGACTATGACTGGCGGCAGGCCGTCGGCGAGCGGGACAAGCGCCCGCCCCGCCTCAACCACGCCTACTGGTCCGAGATGGTCGAGTCGAACGACTTTGGCCTGGACGAGTTCATGGCCCTCTGCCGGCTGGTGGACGCCGAGCCGTATGTCGTCGTCAGCGCCACCGGCCCGGACGACGCTCGGATGGCCGCCGAGGAGGTCGCGTATCTCAACGGGCCGGCCGGGGAAGGGCCGGGCACACTGCGGGCCGCCAACGGCCATCCAGAGCCGTACCACGTCCGGTTCTGGGGCGTGGGCAACGAGATGTGGGGCTTTATGCCGCTGGACGCCTACATCGAACGGCACAACGAGATCGCCGAGGCGATGCGAGCGGTGGACCCGGACATCCAGCTCATTCTCATCGCCGTCGGCGGCGTCGAGTTCGAGGGGTTGACGGGAGAGGAGAACTGGGCCCAGAGCATGCTCGCCCACAGCGCCGACTACATGGACCTGATCAGCGAGCACATCTATGGCGGCTCCAGCCCCAACCTGGTCGAGCACGCTCAGAGCATCGCCTGGGGCATACGCGAATTCGTTGACGCCCATCGCCGCTACCGCCGGCAACTGGACGCGCTGCAGGACAAGGACATCCGCCTGGCGCTGGACGAGTGGAACTATTTCTGGGGCGACCGGTACGAGATCTATGGTGAGGCCGCGCCGCGCTACTACTTTCGGGACGCGCTGGGCGTGGCCGTCGGTCTGCACGAGATGTTCCGCAATAGCGACCTTGTCTTCATGGCCAACACCCACCCGGTCAACGTCCACGGACAGGTCAAGACGACCAGGACCGAGGCCGCCACAGAGGCCACCGGGCTGGTGTGGGCGCTCTACCGACACCACTTTGGTACACTGCCGCTCACCGTAGCAGGGGACGTGACCCCGCTCGACGTGGCCGCCGCCTGGACGGAGGACCGCCAAACCCTGACCATCGCCGTCGTCAACCCCACCGCGTACACGCACACGCTGACGCTGAGGCTGCAAAACGCCCGGCTGAGCGGCGCGGGGCGGGTGTGGATAATTGCACATTCAGACCCGTTAGCATATAATGAACCCGGACGACAGCGCCGGATAGTCATCGAAGAACGACAGCTCCCCAACATCTCCGACGCACTGACCATTCCACCGTTGAGCATCGCCCTCTACGAACTGCCGGCAAATTGATGACTTCACTACCCGACATTGATCGGTAACCCTCCCGCAGGTTTGGAACCTGCGGGAGGGTCAAAATGTCGGGTAGTGGGATTGATGGCAACCTATCGAACACAACTGCGCACGACGCACAATGTCGCACCAGCCTCTTGGAATGTGCTCGTCACCTGGGAGATGATGGGCACATACACAGCGCAAGCGTGGACAAACATTTCGGGAGGAAAAGGTGAATCACAAACATGTCTTTACGTTCGTACATTGGATATCGATCGTTCTGGTCGGCTCGCTCCTGACCTGTGGTACCAACCAGCCCACCGCAACCGGCAACACTTTGCCTCCTCCCTCTCTCGCCCGACCAACAGGGTCCCCAGAGTCCGCTCGACAAGCGCAAGGCAGCACCTACTACATCCGCCCCGACGGAGGCTCCCCCACCCAGTGCACCGGCCTGACGAACGCGCCCTACCCCGGCAGCGGGACGGCCCAGCCCTGTGCCTGGGACCACCCCTTCCGCGCCTTGCCGCCCGATGGCTCTCCCCGCATCTCCGGCGGCGATACGCTCATCATCGGCGCGGGCAGCTACCGCATGGGGTACGGCGCGCCCGGCGACGACGACTGCGACGCCGACTATCCCTGGGATTGCCACATCCCGCCCATCCCCTCCGGCTCCGACCCCCCCCCCCCCCCCCCCCTCCCCGGGGGGGGGGGGGGAGCCCCGCCCCCCCGCCCCCCCCCACCACGGGGGGCGCGGCGGGG
>QNBY01000024.1 GCA_003644275.1 Planctomycetota bacterium | reverse complement strand
TTCTCTTTCTGTTCGCCGTATCCGCGTTCGCCGGGGCCGCGAGGGGGGACGTCCACCACAACAGCGTCCGCCGCGGCGGCGTTCACCGGAGCGGCGCGCATCGTTGCGATCCGCACCGAGACACGAGGGGGCGCATCGCCGTGAGGGTGAGGGTTTGGATAGCGGGGCACTACGAATGCCGGACCGAGAGGGTGTACCATCCCGGCTACTGGGAGGAGCGCGTGGAGCCCGCGGTTTACGAGCGGCGGCGGGTGGTGGTGACCGATCCCCGCACCGGCGAATGGTGGTACGAGGAGAGGATCGTCCTCGTGAGGCCGGAGCGGCGCGTGAGGCGGTACGTTCCGGGCTGGTGGGAGGAAGTGGAGGTGCGGGTGTGGGTGCCGGGCCGGTGGGTGTGGGTGGTGCGGTACCGATGACGAGGGGGCGGCGCGGCCGCTTTTGACCGGCGGGGGCAAGGGGATATAATGCCGGCATGATAGAGACGAGCAGGGCTTGGTTCGAGGACGCGGACGCCATGATCGCCCTCGCCCGCGAACGCACGGCCCGCAAGAACACGCTGTTCCACAAACTGTTCCAGTCGCGTCCGCTGGCGGAGCTGCGGCGGGGGATAGACCTGTTCCAGGCGCTGCAATACAGGGACGCGGTGGAAACGCTGGCGGAGAACGTGCTGGCCCGCCAGGTGAGCCCGGACTACTTCCACATGGCGTTGTGCTACATAGTGCGCGCCTACGCCCGAGCGGGCAAGCTCTCCCACGCCGAGCGGCTGTTCAGGGAGCTCGAGAACATCCCCATCCCCTCGTCCTACCAACTCACCGCGGCCAAGATGATGAGCGAGGTCCGCCGTGACCTCACCGAGTGCCGCAGGCGCTTTTCCTCCGACAGCCTTCCCTCCGTATAGCGTCGCGCGCGCGGCGCGTCAGGGCGAACGGGCCTTGCGCCCGGAGCGCGCCAACGTCTCCAGCAGGAGGCCGAGGAGCGTGAGGGCTACCCCGAACAGCAGCCACTCGAAGAAGACGGAGAGCGGCTCGGGATACTCGAACGGGTAGTACTGGCCTATAACCGAACGGTGGTAGAGCAAGGGGCCGCGGAGCACGTCCTTCTCGTAGGCCGAGGCGGTGATTATGCCGGGGTTGGCCGTGAGGATGAGGGATATCACGCGGTCGCGCGCCCCTCCGGCCCGCTCGACGACGGTGTTGAAGAGGATGACGTCGAGCATGGCGACGAGCAGGAGCACGAGGACGGCGAGCCTTCTCAGGTCCAGGGTGAGGCCCGCCGCGCGCAGGAAGGAATCCACGCCCCATACCGCGAAGACCATGCCCGACAAGACGAGGGCGTGGTTCAGTACCGCGCCGGGTATGCCCGCGGGGAGGGCGTACACCATCTGGATGATCAGGACGGGGAGGACGTAGTTGTAGAGGGTGCCGACGACGGGGCAGAGGGAGGGGACGGGCTCGCGCCTCATGCACGAGAGGAAATAGGCGAAGGGGACGAGGAAGGCGGAGAGCTGGGCGAGGAAATAGGCGGCGTCCGCGGCGAGTTTGGCGTCGGGCACGGTCTTGCCGAAGGCGAAGAGTAGGACGATCTCCACGAGGGAGAGCGCGGCGAGGAGCACGGCCGCGGGCCGCCAGAACGAGAAGCGGAACGGACGGGGAAGCAGGAACGCCAGGACCGCCTTCATTTCGAATCCTCTCCCGCGCCGACCACCGTTACGAGGACCAGGACGCCGGTTCCGACCGGCGGGACCAAGGTGGGAAGGGCGACGTAGGCGTCGTCGTCGTGCCAGTACTCGTCGGTGTTCTGGATGAAGCAGGAGGCGTCGTAGAAGATCGCGCCGAGGCACTTGGTGGCGGAGGCGAGCCATATCTGCGCGCCGGTCTCGGAATCGACGTAGAAGTAGGAGCCGGTGTAGGCCCAGAGCTGGTCCTTCATGGGGCGGTCGAGGAACTGGTGGAAGATGAGGCGCTCCGCCCTGGTGCGGACGGTCTTCAGTTTCTTCCAGGGGCGGGGCGAGCGCCATCCGCCGGCGGGCTCGCGGTAGATGAGCTCGACCTTGAGGCGGGGCCAGACGGGGTCCACGTCCTTGCCCTCGTCGCGGCCGCGGAAGCGGCGGGAATCGTAGCCGTCGGGGAGGACGGCTCCCGCGGCGATGAGGCAGACGTTGAGGTCGCGCGGGTTGGCGTGGGCGAGGACGAGGCTCTCGTAGGTCTTGCCGCCGAGGGAGGTGAGGAGGTATTCGAGCCTTCCCTCGTTGCAGGCGAACTCGCCGCTGAAGAGCACCCTGTGGCCCTTCACGTCCACCATGAGGGGGAGGGCGTCCTTCCGGGAAGCGGGAGCGACGACGTTGAAGGCGGCGGAGTCGGGGACGGCGGTCTTCCAGTCGGGAGCGGAGAGGGGGCCGGGCTTTGGGGTGGGTTTCACGCTGAGGGGGACGGGCGCGCGGGAGGTGAAGCGAGGGAGGGGCGGAGGTTCGGGCACGAGGCGGCCCGCGGCCAGGAACAGGCCGGCCGCCACGGCGACGGATACGAGCAGCAGGGCGAGGTTCTTCATCCTTCGGCCTCCGATCCGCCCGCGCCGCCGGACGGGAGAGCGTCGGAACGCCGGCGCAGTCCCATCGCGAGGCTAACGAGCACGTAGGACACCAGCAGCGAGAAGAGCACGTATTCGGGGAACATGAAGAAACCGAGCGCCACGAACGCCGCGAACACCATCCTCCGGTAGGAGAGGCCGGAGGCGAGGAAGCGGTTGCCGATGTGGGGGAAGGGCACGCCGGAGACCATGAGCACGCCCATGAGCGCGGCCGCCAGGGGGGCCCAGTGGCGGAGCTGGTCGAGCAGGAAGGCGTAGTCGGGCGGGGCTCCGCGCATGAAGACGAGGACGAGGGAGGCGAGCAGCCCAGCCGCCGCGGGCGAGGGGATGCCCTAGAAGGTGCGGGTGGGAAGGCCCTTTCGGGACGCCTGGACGTTGTAGCGGGCGAGGCGCAACGCGGCGAAGACGGCGTAGGCGGCCGAGAGCAACATGCGGCCCCGGTCGTGTATGACGTAGAGTATCGCCTTGTCGTTGAAGGAGAAGACCTCGATGAGGAAGGCGGGGGCGATGCCGAAGGTGGCGAAGTCGGCGATGGAGTCGAGTTCCTTGCCGAACTGGGAGGTGGAGTCGGTCATGCGGGCGATGCGGCCGTCGAGGGCGTCGAACAACATGCCGAGGAAGATGAGCCAGGCGGCTATCTTCATGGCCTCCTCCCAGGAGGTGACCCGCCCGGTCACCTCCGCGCCCTGGACGAGGGCGAGGGCCTTCGCGGCGTACCATATCGAGCCCAGCCCGCTGAGCAGGTTGCCGAGGGTGAACAGGGAGGGGAGGATGCTTACCTTCCTCACTCGTACCTCACGAGGGTGTCCCGCCCGGCCTTCACGTCGTCGCCCACCTTCACGGCCGGTTCGCCCATGAGCTCCTCGGGGACGAAGACCTCCACGCGCGAGCCCAGTTTTATCATGCCGATGCGGCGGCCCGCCTCGACGCGGTCGCCCTCGGAGAGGCCGCAGACGATGCGGCGGGCGAACTTGCCCGCGATGAGCCTGACGGCGACCTTGCCGCGGAAGGGTTCCTCGCAGTCCACGCCGAGGGTGAGATGCTCGTTGTCGGTGAGCGCGCGGGGGGAGCGGGCGTCGAAGAACTTGCCGGGGTGACGCCGCACGTAGGCCACCGTGCCGGTGACGGGGGAGCGGTTCACGTGCACGGAGAACACGTCCATGAATATGCCTATCCTGACGGCGGGGCCGCGGATGAACTCGCCTTCCTCGACGGAGGTCACGTCGGTAATCCTTCCGTCGGCGGGGGAGAGGATTATACGGCCCTTCTCGCGGGGGGTCCTCTCCGGGTCGCGGAAGAAGTTCATGAAGAGCAGCCAGAAGAGGGCGACGGGCAGCACGAGCCAGGGCAGGCCCGCGGTGAGGGCGAGGGCCGCGAGGGCGGCGCACGCGACGGTGCCTATCGCCATCTCCCTGATACCCTGGGGAGCGAACCTCATCTTCCGGCCTCCTCCGCCCAGGGCGGGCGCTTCAGCTCGCACAGGGGGCGGTAGAGCTCCGGCCTGCGCTCGGAGTAGATGTCGAAGCTGCGGCGGACGGAGCGGAGGCGGTCGAGGTCCATGTCGGCCATGACGATGCCGGGCTCGCCCGCGGCGCGCTCGACAACCTCGCCGGTGGGGCCGAACAGGGCGGAAGCCCCAGCGTATTCGGTGTTCTCGGCCGCCGAGGATCCGCAGCGGTTGGCGAGGGCGACGTAACACTGGTTCTCGAAGGATCGGGCGCGGCCGATGATGTCGAGGAAGCGGGGGTCGCTCTTGGGCGGTGCGGGCCAGCAACTGGGCCAGACGATGAGGTCGGCCCCCATGAGGGCGAGGGTGCGGGCCGTCTCGGGGAAGCGGCCGTCGAAACAGACCATGACGCCCAGCGTGAAGCGGCGCAGGGGGAGGACGGAGGGGCGGGGCCAGGGGGTGAAGTCGGAGTCGCCCAGCCACCAGCGGTGGAACTTGCCGAACAGGGCCGCGCCGTGGCGGCCCGCGACGACGTAGGCGTTGAAGATGTCGTCTCCGACGGCGAGGACCGCGCCGAAGCCGAGGACGACGCCCAGTTCCGCCGCGGCGTTCACGAGGCGGGAGCAGAGGGGGCCGTCGGGGGGTTCGGCGAGCTCGCGGAAGCGGCGGACGGCGTATCCGGTGAGCGTGAGCTCCGGCGCGAAGACGTACTCCGCGCCCTCTGCGGCGGCCCGGCGGGCGTAGTCGAGGAGGGCCTCGGCGTTGGCGCCGGGCTCGCCCGCCTCTATCTCCATGTTGAGGAGCGCCAGCCTCACGGGTTCCATCATCTCTCCCTGAGCGAGAGCCTCACTATGCTGGAGGTCTTGCCCTTCTCGAAGCGGACCTGCTCGGACACCCTTATCTTGACCACCCAGATGATCTTCTCGGCGTCGCAGACGAGGGGGACCTTCTTTCGGAGGTGAAGGGGGACCTTGGCGTCGCGGAGGAAGCTGGAGAGCTTGCGGGGGGCGCGCTGTCCGAGGGGGACGAACCTGTCGTCTGGGCGGGGGTATCGGAAGACGAGGGGGGGCTTGACCTTGCCGTAGTCCACGAACTCCTCCAGGCTGGTCTTGCCCGCGACGAATTCCTCCATGAATCTGTCGAAGAAGGGGAGAATCTGGGTCCTGATGACGCCCACGCCGGGGATGGAGACGGAGCCGGGGAGGGGGATGGGGACCTCGAGGGAGGCGTCGGCGGCTTCCTTCTCGCGCCTCATCATCTCCTCCCATTCGGCGGCGGGGAGTATGTCGAGGAGCTTCCCGCAGCGGGCGGCGACGAAGCCCTCCGGGAGGGGACACTGGCACTTCGACTTGGTGCTGTCGATGAGGGAGTAGATGGCCTTGATGTGGCGGTAGTCCTGGACTCCCGCGATGTGGAGCTTGCGCAGGACGCGGCCCACCACCTCGTGGCCCACGATGGGGTCCTTGGCGGCGAGTTTTTCGAGGTCGAGGCGGATATGGCGGTCGCCCGCCACCTCGACCACGTCGCGCCAGGCGCGGGCGGCGTGGCGGTTGACGAAGCGCTCCGCCATCCTCATCTGGCGGGCGAAGTGGTGAATGACCTTCTCGACGCCGGGGTTGAAGTTTTCCTTGACGGCGGGGATGAGCTCGTTCCTTATCCAGTTGCGTCGGAAGCGGTTGTCGAGGTTGGAGGAATCGAGCCTGTAGGGGATGTTCCTGGCGGCGAGGTAGTCGAGGATGCGGGAGCGTTCGAGGCGGAGGAGGGGCCTGATGACGTGGACGGGGGACCTGCGGGCGGCGGGGTCGCCGCCGATGGTCCGGCGGAGGCGGATTCCGGCCACGCCGTGGAGGTTGCTGCCGCGGAAGAAGCGCATGATGACGGTCTCGACGTCGTCGTTGTAGTTGTGGCCGAGCATGAGGACGGAGGCGCCTATCTGGCGCGCGACGTTGAGCAGGAACTTGAAGCGGGCCCTGCGGAGGTTGTCCTCTATGCCGCGGCCCTTCCGCATGTGCAGGTCCTCGAGGCGCTGCATGTGGAAGGGGAGGCCGAGGTCGGCGGCGAGTTTCTCCACGAAGCGGGCGTCCTCCCTGCTCTCCTCGCCCCGCTGGGCGTGGTCGAAGTGCGCGATGTGCAGCTCGGACCGGAGGGAGTGGCGGTCCGTGAGGGTCTTCAGTATGTGGGCCATCGCCACGGAGTCGGGGCCGCCCGACACGGCGAGGACCACCTTCGCACCCTCCAGCAGGTCCGCGAACTCCTTGAGGGTCTTCCAGACCGTTATCTCGGTCCTCGACGTGATGCTTTCGGGATTCTCCATGCGTTCACCTCTCGAAGCGGGCGAGGAGCTGCGGGGGAGCGCCGGCCGCCCGGAGCGCCCTCTCGAATCTCAAGCACGATTCGCACGCGCCGCACATGGAGCGGCCCGCGCGGTAACAGGACCACACGAGGCGGAGCGGCACGCCGAGCCGGAGGCCGAGTTCGGCCACTCCGCGCTTGTCGAGCGCCGCGAGCGGCGCTTCCACCGTCACGCCCGCCATGGTGCCGAGGCGCAGGAACTCCGCGGCGGCGGCGGCGAAGGCGGCCGAGTTGTCCGGGAAGGCGGCGCCTTCCTCGGCGTTGGCGCCGAAGGCCACCGTCTTCATCCCCCCGCTCTCGGCGAGCGCGGCGGCGACGGAGAGCAGGACCGCGTTTCGGGCGGGCACCCACACGCTGCGGGCGGAGCGGCGGGCGTCTTCGCCCTCGAGGGAGCCGGGCCGGGGGGGCTCGCCGGCGTGGAGGGCGGAACGCGACCAGGCGGCGAGGAAGGGGAGCTTCACCACCTCCAGCGGCACGGAGTAATGTTCGGCCAGCGCGCGGGCGGCCTCCAGCTCGCGGGGGAGCGCCGCCTGGCCGTAATCGGCGAAGAGGGCGACGAGCCGCTCCCCTCTCGAAGCGAGCAGGCCGAGCAGGACGGCGGAATCCAGGCCGCCGGACAGGAGGACGACGCAGCCGCCGGAGTCCTTTCGCCCGTTCATCGGCTCTCCTCCGAACCATTATACGCATGTAGCGCGCACATGAAAAGCAAGCCGAGGGGAAGGGAGGTCGCGCCGTTCACCGCGCTTCCGCCGCCGGGCAGCGCGCGGAGGCGCACTTCCTCCGCGCCGAGGCCGTCGAGCGCGCCGCCGAGGGCGGACAGGTCGAGGCCGGGGACGGCCAGCGAGGCCATTCCCAGGTACCTGCCGACGAGGAGGTCCAGGCGGAGGAAGGCCCGGCCGAAGAGGGCGTCCTGCGGGGGGCGGAAGCGGAGGTCCATGCCGCGGCCGAGGCTGAACTCGGACGACGAGAAGAGCACGCCCCAGGGCCGCACCGTCCAGAAGCGCACCCTGCCCGCGCCGGGGACGGCGAAGCCGGGGGAGTCCGTGTAGTGGAAGACGCCCTTCCCGCGGGGGGCGGTCTTCACCTCGAGGTCCGCCTCGGAGGCGAGGCGGGAGAGCAGCGAGGCGGCCCGGGCGGGATCGGCGGTGAGGAGCGCCCAGAGGGGCGCGGGGGAGCGATGGGGAAGCAGCACCCAGAGGGAGGCGGCGGGCGCGTCGTGGAGGGGGGAGTTCCCCGCGCCGCCCAGGGAGGAGAGGCCGGGGGGCAGCCTTTCCGCCAGCGATTCGAGGGCGGAGGGGACGAAACCGGCCGCGGCGGCGTAGCCGTCTCCCAGGACGGGCGAGGCGAGGGGGGTGAAGCCGCCCTCGGGGCCGAAGGGGAGGCGTATCTCCCAGGCGAACCCGGAGGAGGCGGGACGCATGAGGTAGAGGCAGTCGCCGCCGGAGAAGGGGAGGCGTCCCCAGGCGGCCCATTTCCCCGCGCCGTCCGGCGGGGAGGGAAACCCGGCGGAGGCGGGCGGCGGAGGCGGGCCGGGGGGGAATATCTCGAGCGAGCCGCCCTCGAAGCGGAAGGCCAGGAGGGGAGCGTCGTCGTAGAGGAGGAGCTCGGCCCCGTCGGCGGAGGAGAGGGAGAGGCGGGTGTTCGAGCAGAGCGCGGCGAGCGCGTCGCGGAAGGCCGCCTCGCCTCCGGCGTCCAGGGAGGCGAGCAACGCGATCCGCCCCTCCGGCAGAGCGGCGAGCGCGGCGGAGCGGACGGAGGGGACGAAGGCCGCCAGGGCCTGGGAGAACCGGGAGGCGGAGGGGGCGTCGAGAAGGCCGGATAGCGTGCCGGGGGAGAAGAGGGCGTCCAGCAGGCGGCGGGCGGGGGTGCCGTCCAAGCCCGCGGCGAGGGAGCGGAAGTCCGGCGCCACGGCCAGCGGATGCGAGCCCTCCGGCAGCGGCGGGAGGGAGGGAGAGGCGGCCGCGGGCGGGGTTGCGGGCGGGGGGAAGGAGGGGCGCGGAGCGAGTTTCCAGGCCGCCTGGAAGGCTCCGACGGCGACGACGCCCACGAGCATGGCGAGCGCCACGCGCAGGGGGTTGACGGTCTTGCTTTCCATGATCGTCTCGTCCGTCCCGGCGCTCACAACAGGGAGACCGGGTTCATGTCCACCGCGAGCGTCACGTCGCCGGGGGGGCGGAGCTGGAGGCGCATCAGGTCGGTGAGTTCCAGCAGTTCGCGCTGGCCCGGCGATTTCATCAGCATATGGTAACGGTATTTTCCTTCTATGCGGGAAAGCGGGGCGGGAACCGGCCCGAGCAGGGCCACGCCGAGGGAGGCGGCCCTCTGCGCGAGGAGGGCGCGCGCGGAGGCGAGGAAGTCCCTGGCGGAGGAGGCGGAGGCGGAGCGCGCCAGCAGGCGGCAGAGGCGGGAATAGGGGGGATAGCCGAACTTCATGCGCTGTTCGAGCTCGGAGCGGGCGAAGGACTCGTAGTCGTGGGCGGCGGCGAAGCGCACGGCGGGGAGGTCGGGGCGGGAGGTCTGGATTATCACGCGGCCGCCGCTCTCCCCCCTGCCCGTCCGCCCGGCGACCTGCGCGAGGAGCTGGAAGGTGCGCTCGAAGGAGCGGAAGTCGGGCACCACCAGGGAGAGGTCGGCGTCCAGGACGCCCACGACGGTGATATTGGGGTAGTCGAGGCCCTTGGCTATCATCTGGGTGCCGACGAGGATGTCCGTCTCGCCGCGGCGGAAGGCCCCGAGTATCTCGCCGTGGGAGTTGCGGCGGGTGGTGGTGTCGGCGTCCATCCTGCGGATGCGCGCGCCGGGGAAGAGGGCGGCGAGGGCGTCTTCCACGCGCTCGGTGCCGGTCCCGGCGTAGGAGAGGGCGAAAGCGCCGCATTCGGGGCATCTCGATGCGACGGGCTCGCGGTGGCCGCAGTAGTGGCAGGAGAGCACGCCGGGCTTCTTGTGGTAGGTGAGCGTTATGTCGCAGTTGGGGCAGCGCAGGGCCGCGCCGCACTCCATGCAGCGGCAGAAGACGTGGAATCCGCGCCTGTTGAGGAAGAGGAGGACCTGGCCGCCGCTCTCGAGGGACTCGCGCACGGCCCTTTCGAGGCTGCGGGAGAGGAGGACGTTGCGCTTGGTCTCGCGGCGCTCCTCGCGCATGTCCACCACCTCGACCTCGGGGAGCGCCCTGCCGGGGACGCGCTACGGGAGGCGGAGGAGGGTGAAGCGGCCTTCCCGGGCGTTGCGGTAGCTCTCCAGCGAGGGGGTGGCCGAGCCGAGGAGCACGACGGCATCCTCGAAGCGGCCGCGCATGAGGGCCACCTCGCGGGCGTGGTAGCGGGGCGGGTTTTCCTGCTTGTAGGAGGGCTCGTGTTCCTCGTCCACCACTATGAGGGAGAGGGAAGGAAGCGGGGCGAAGACGGCGGAGCGCGCGCCGATGACGACGTCCGCCTTCCCGGCGGCGGCGAGCTCCCACTGCCTGCGCCTGTAACCCGCGGGCATGGCGGAATGCAGCACGGCGAGGCGCGGGAAGCGGGCCTGGAAGCGGGCCACGGTCTGGGGGGTGAGGGCGATCTCCGGCACGAGGACTATCCCGCGGCCGCCGTTCGCCACGGCGTGCGACAGCGCCCGCAGGTACACCTCGGTCTTCCCGCTTCCCGTCACGCCGTGGAGCAGGAAGGGGCGGAAGGAGCGGGCGTCGAGCGCGGAGTTCACGGCCTCCAGGGCCTCCCGCTGGGCGGCGGTGAGGGAGGCGGGCGTCGCGCCGGGGTCGTGGCCGGTGGGGAGGTCGAAGGCGGTCGTCTCCACGGGGGAGAGGAGGAGGAAGCCCTTGCGCGCGAGCGCCCTCAGCACGTCGAGGGTGCAGCCGCAGCGCTTCAGGACGAGCGGGTGCGGATGGGGGCCGGGTTCGCGGGCGAGGAAGTCGAGCACGCGGGCCTGGCGGACGGCGCGTTTCCGCAGGCCGTCCGCCTCGGCGCGGGCGCGCTCGGGAGGGGCGGCGAGCAGGACGGAATACCTCGGGGGGCCGCTCCCGGAGAC
>QNBY01000023.1 GCA_003644275.1 Planctomycetota bacterium | reverse complement strand
TGGCGGCCGCCGCTCCCTGGCGGTTTGACCCGCCGCCCGGCACGGAGAAGCAGGACCTGCCGGCCGCGGTGCTCTCGCTCGCCCGCGCCGCGTCTTCCGACCGGTTGAGGATACTCCCCGCCGTGCTCTGCGATTCCAGGCCGTACTTCGGATGGTTCTACCTGGCCGGAGACTCCCGGCCGGAGCCGCTGCGCCTGCCGGACGACTGCGGCGTGCCCAACGCGGCCTACATGCTCCGGGCGAAGCGTGAGGGGAAGCTCGTGGTGTTGCGCAACCCCACGCGGAAGCGCGGGGTGAGGATGGCGGCCGGCCGCTGGGCCGCGCTCGAGCGCTCCACCGCCATGCTGGGCGAGCTCTATCCCGTGCTGGAGGGCTTCGCCTCGGAGCTTCCCTACGACCTGGCCGTAGGGGCGGTGGACGCCCTGGACGTGCAGGACGAAAGCGACATGGCGGCCTGGTTCAACGCTCTGAACAACGGCTTCCGCGTGACGGCGGTCCGTTCGAGCGGCGCGCGCACCGGCGCGTCCAGGACCGCCCTTCCCAAACCTCTCACCTGGGTGTATCTCAAGGGTCCGTTCACGCCGGAGCGCTTCATCGAGGCGGTTAGGCTCGGCCGGGTGGTGGTGGCCGCCGGTCCTTTCGTGGACTTCACCGTGGACGGCCTGCCGCCCGGCAGCGTGCTTCCCGCCGACGGCCGCGACCACTACGCCCGCCTGAGGCTCTACGCCCCGCTGGACGGCGATCACTACGTGAAGTCCGCGCGCGTGTACCGCAACGGGCGGGTGGTGGAGAGCTCGGCCGGGCTGGAGATGCCCTTCAACGAGGGGGAGAACTACATAGAGCGTTCCTTCAGGATACGGGAGGACGGCCCGGCCTGGTACGTAGCGGCCGCCGAGGACGAGAAGGGCAGGCTGTCCTTCAGCAACCCGGTTTACTTCCTTCCCCCCGGCGGGCGGTTCCGCGAGCCCCGTCCCGTCCCCGGCAGGATAGAGGTGCGCGCGACGGGAAGCGGTGGGGGACCCGTGAACGCCGTGGTGGAACTGGTCTGCCGCGGCGAGGTGCGCGCGCGTGCCGTCTTCGACGCATCGAAGGGCGAGCCCGCCGTGCTGGAGCCCGATCTGGAATCCGCGATATGGGGCGAGATAAGGGTGAAGGCGGAAGGGTACGCCGAAAAGAGGATACGCATCTTCGAGGAGCTCGTCTTCCGCCGCTGCCTCAGGAACTGGAGCCTCGCCCGCGGGGATACTCCGGCCCTCTCCGCGCCTCGCATCTTCGACGAACTGGCCGCGCAGTGCGGGAAGGCGGCCCTCACGGTCTCCCTTCGCAGGCTGCGGCGTTGATTGAGGCAGGGGCAAAGGCGGATACAATCCTGTCTCACCGTCGAACGGAACCATCGATCTCAAAGGACGTTAGAAGATGAAGACTACCCACAGGTGGCTGGAGGAACTCTGCCCGGCCGGCCTCTCGCCCGAGCGCACCGCCGAGGTGCTCATGCGCGCGGGCTTCGAGGTGGCGGACATCGAAGAACACCACGACGACACCGTCTTCGATCTCGAGATAACGGCGAACCACGCCGACTGGCTCGGGGCGATAGGCATAGCGAGGGAGATAGCCGCGGCCACCGGCGTGCCCGCTTCCCTGCCGGAGGTGGAGCTGCGCGAGGAAGGGCCGGAGGTCTCCGAACTCACGGCGCTGGAGGTGGAGGACGGCGAACTGTGCCCGCTCTACATAGCCCGGGTGATAACGGGAGTGAAGGTGGCGGAGTCGCCGGACTGGCTCAAGAGGCGGCTGGAGCTCGTCGGGCTCAGGCCGGTGAACGCGCCGGTGGACATAACCAACTACCTCATGTACGAGACGGGCCAGCCGCTCCACGTTTTCGACATGAACAAACTGGCCGAGCGGCGAATAGTAGTCAGGAAGGCCCGCAAGGGCGAGAAGATGATCGCCATAAACGGCAAGGAGGTAGTCCTGGAGGACTGGATGCCCGTCATAGCCGACGCCGAGCGCCCGGTCGCGATAGCGGGCGTGATGGGCGGGCTGGACAGCGAGATAGGCCCGGACACCGTGGACGTGTTCATCGAGTGCGCCGCGTTCCATGGCCCCACCATACGCCGCACGGCGAGGCGGACGGGCATATTCACCGATTCCTCCGCCCGCTTCGAGCGGGGGACCGACCTGGAGAACGCCGACTACGTCTCCCGCCGCTGCGCCGCGATGATACTCGAATTCTGCGGCGGCGAGGCGGCGCGCGGCTCGCTCGAGTTCCGCGCGGCCCCGCCGGAGCGGAGGGAAGTCTCCATACGGCCCGCGCGGGTGGAGCGCGTGCTGGGCATACGGGTCGAGCCCGAGCGTATCGAGGCCGTGCTCTCCAACCTCGGCTTCACCAAGACCGGCGGCGACCGGGAGAAGATGACCTTCCTCGTGCCTTCCTGGCGGAAGGACGTCGCCCGGGAGGAGGACCTCATAGAGGAAGTGGCGCGGATAGAGGGCTACGACCGCGTCCCCACCGAGATAAGGCTCACGGCCGGCGGCGAACCCGCCCCCGCCCGCTACGAGGCCCGCATGTCGCTGAGGCGGATACTCGCGGGCCTGGGGCTCGACGAGGCGTGTTGCGATCCCTTCGTGAAGCCGGAGCACGCCGCGGAGTTTTCCTTCCGGCCGGGGGCCAAGGCGGTGTCGCTGATCAATCCGCCCCGCAGCGACATGAACGCGATGCGCACCTCGCTGGTGCCCGGCCTGTTGAGGGCTCTGAAGGGCAACCGCGACCGCAACGTGGAGGGCGCGGCGCTGTTCGAGATAGAGCGGGCGTACTTCGAGGCGGGCGAGGGGCTGCCCGACGAGGTGGAGCTCGTCGGCCTGCTCGTGGAGGAAGGCTACGCGGCGGCGAAGGGAGCGCTCGAGGCGGCCCTGGCGGCCTTCCTGCCCCGCTCGACCGTGGAGTTCGTGCCTTCCGGCCGCAGGCACGCAGCCGAGGGGCGGTGCGCCGACGTGGTGATAGACGGCGAACGGGCGGGCTACCTGGCCGAGGTGAGCGCGCGGCACGCGGACATGTTCGACCTGAAGGTGAGGCCCGCCGTGGCCGAGCTGGAGGCGGACAAGCTCTACGCCCGTTGCGGGCTCCCCCTGCGCTCGTTCGACGACGCTCGCATACCGCGCTTCCCGAGCGTGGAGCGGGACTTCGCCTTCGTGCTGGACGAGGCCGTGTTGTGGCGGGACGTGGAGCGCACCGTAAAAAGGGCGTGCGAGGGAGCGCCGCTCGAGGAACTCCGGTTTTTCGACATCTACCGCGGCAAGCAGATACCGGCGGGCAAGAAGAGCATCGCCTTCAGGCTGGTGTTCCGCGCGCCGGACAGGACCCTCACCGAGGAGGCCGTCGCCCCCGTCGCCGAGCGGGTGGTGAGGGAGATGAGGAACTCGCTGGGGGCGGAGCTGCGGGGATGACCATCCGAACGGAACCAAATCCGAAAGGAGTCGCGATATGCTGATTGATCCGCACATCCACATGTTCTCGCGGACGACGGACGACTACCGTCTCATGTTCGCGGCCGGGATCGAGGCCGTCGTCGAGCCCGCTTTCTGGCTCGGCTCGAGCCGCACCTCCCCCCACAGTTACTACGACTACTTCACGCACATCCTGGAAATAGAGCACAAACGCGCGGCGAACCACAACATACTGCACAAGTGCTGCATAGGAGTGAACGCCAAGGAGGCCGAGGAGGTCGATCTGTCGCTGGAGACCGTGGCCGGCATGGACCGCTTCCTGGAGCATCCCAACTGCGTGGCGGTGGGCGAGATAGGCTTCAACAACATAACGCCCAACGAGGAGAAGGTGTTCCGCGCCCAGCTCGAGCTCGCCCGCAAGAAAGACCTGCCGGTGGTCATCCACACGCCGCACTTCAACAAGAAGGCGGGCGTGGCGCGCATCATGGAGATACTGCACGAGATGGAGCTCGATCTGGACCGCATCCTCGTGGATCACAACACCGAGGAGACAATGCCGCTGGTGGCGGATTCCCCCGTCTGGAAGGGATTCACCATCTACCCGACGAAGATGTCGTCCGAGCGGACGGTGGCGATGCTGAAGAAGTACGGGTTCGAGAGGATGGTGGTGAACTCGTCCGCCGACTGGGGCGATTCCGACCCTCTCGCGGTGCCGAAGACGGCCGCCCTCATGCGGGCCATGCGGTTCCCGCGCTCGGTCATCCGCAAGGTGTTCTTCGACAACCCGCGCGAGTTCTACGCCATGTCCGGGCGGTTCGACCCGCCGGTGGACTGAGAGTCTCCAGGAAAGCCGCAACGTTTCCGGGCGGACGGGGCGACCCGTCCGCCTTCTCTTTTCCGGGGCGGCGGGGCCGAATCACATGAAGGTGTAGTGCTTGGAGATGTCCTCCACTATCTCCCAGGTGCAGCTCAGCCCGACGGGGAAGGTTACGAGGTCGCCCTTCTCTATCTCCACTCTTTCGCCGTCCGACGTGGTCACTATGGCCTTGCCTTTGAGGATGTAGCAGACCTCCGTTCTGTCGTAGTGCCAGTCGAACTTGGATGCTTCCTTCTCCCAGACGGGCCAGGCGCTCACGCCGTGCTTCCTGAGCCATTCGGGGTCCGGTTTCTCGATCTTTATCTTCATGATCCGACCTCCGTTCAATCGTCTTCCTCGTCGGGATAGGTCTCGAGCACCCACTCGCGCCACGCCTCGTATATCTCGTCGAGGTGCATACCGTCGAAGACCTCCCGGAACGAGGGAACCTGGTTCTTGGTCTCCGGGTAGTTCTTCTTGAAGGACAGTATGAGCCTCGAGACGGAGTTCTTGCCGTAGCCGTTCAGCATCCAGTCCACGAGCGACCAGCCCTTGATGCGTTCCCAGCCGGTGAGGTCCATTATGTTGTGGTTCATGAATTCCGTTATGGGTTTTATGCGCCTGGACCTCTTCTTTTTGAGCTCTTTCTTGATGGCGGACTTCAGCTTTCGGGTGGGGCAGTTGGGATTGAAATCCACTTCGCCCGCATTGAATATCCTCAGTTCGCCGAAGACGTCGTACTCTATCCAATGGGCTATGGCTTCCTTGAACCAGACCGGGAAGCGCTCCACCACGCCGCCGTAGTCCTCCGTCATCAGGCAGGCGATGGCGTTCACTATCTTGTGGTGGAGGTAGAGGTCGTCCGTGTCGTCCCAGGTGGTGTAGAGGACGGCTTCGACGGAGGCGCCCGCTTCGTTGGTGAAATTGCAGAAGGCGAACGAGGCCGCCGCCTGCTGTTCCTTCTTCTCCCAGATCATGATGAGCCACTTGTCGGTGTAGTGGGGGCGGTAGTCTCCGCCCTTCCAGGATATGAGCTTCAGGAAGCGGCGGTAAACGTCCTCGATGCGGCGGGCGTAAAGGTGGAGGGAGTGGGGCGGATCGTATATCTTCTTCTTCACCATGCCCTTGTAGAGGTACTTCACCACGCGCTTCTTGAATGTGCCTGCTAGGTAGAAGTGGTCCGTCTCGGCGTGCATGGCGCGGACCTTCGCGAGCTTCGGGTCCTTGGCGAACGCCTTGCCCTCCACGGCCTTCCGGCGCTCCCTCAGCCACATCTTGAGGGGCTCGGTGAGGCGCTTGAATTCCTCGATGGCGGCCGCGCGCTTCGGGCACCGTTTGTTCGGGCAGGGCACCCAGCCGAGGCCGCAGCAGCCGGTCTTGTACTCCACAACCACCGAGGACTTGAAGGGGAGGTTCTTGTACTCTTCGGGAAGCTTCGTCTTCACCTTGCCGGTGTTGTGGCAGACGTTGCAGTAGTATTCCTTCTTTTCCGCGGAGCAGGGGGAGACAGCCGCCAGCGTTCCCAACAGCGCCAGCAGCAACAGGGCGAGCGACGTTCCGGCCGTGGTTTTCATGGCGTCCTCCGATACCGGTCTCATTTTGATTATAACTCCCGCGGCGGCGCGGGGCGCGTTTCTTTGCGCCCTTCGTCCATTCGGCTATAATCCGGCCCGGAGGATTCGGACCATGAAGGACGATCTGAAGAGGATATACCGCACGGTGATGGACGACGACTTTCCGCCCGAGATGAGCATCGCCTTCGGCGACAGGCGGCTCGTCTACCGCAAGCGCACCTGGACGCTTCCCGCGCCCGACGGGGGGCGCGTGGAGAAGGGGTTGAGGTACGGCGAAAACCCGGGCCAGCAGGCGGCGCTGTACGAGCTCGTCTCCGGCGCGCTGGAGCTGGGCGGTTGCGAGTACATACGGCCCGGCCGTTCGCTCGTCTCCGGCATCAGGGAGGAAGATTTCATCCGGTTCGGCAAGCACCCGGGCAAGACGAACCTCACCGACATAGACAACGCCCTGAACATCCTGAAGTACCTGGGGGACTCCCCCTGCTGCGCCATAATGAAGCACAACAACCCGTCCGGCGTGGCGAGGGGGGAGACGCTCGCCGAGGCCTACGAGCGCGCCTACTTCGCCGACCGCATCGCGGCGTTCGGCGGCTGCGTGGTGCTCAACCGGCCGGTGGACAGGGACACCGCGGAAGCCATATCGCGCCAGTACGCCGAGGTGGTGGCCGCCCCCGACTACGAGGAAGGGACGGTGGAGATACTGGCGCGGCGCAAGAACCTGCGCATCGTCCGCATCCCCGGCATAGCGAGGCTCGGCGAGTACGTGGAGACGCGCTTCGTGGACTTCAAGTGCCTGATGGACGGCGGCGTAATCGTCCAGCAGAGCCCGGTGTCGCGCATCCGCACCGCCGACGACTTCATGCCCGCCGAAGCGGAGAGGAAGGGCGAGGTGTACCGCTGCCGGCGAACGCCGACCGAGCGCGAACTCCAGGACCTTCTGTTCGGCTGGTTCGTTGAGATGGGGGTGTCTTCCAACAGCGTGCTGTTCGTGAAGGACGGGGCCACGGTGGCCATAGGCACGGGCGAGCAGGACCGCGTTGGAGTGACCAAGGGCACCATAGAGAAAGCCTACCTGAAGGCGGAGGACAGGCTCGCCTTCGAGAAGCACGGCGTATCCATCTTCCAGTTGCATCTCGAGGTGAAGAAGGGCCTGCGCCCCGCGGAGGAACTGGAGGAGATAAGGGCCCTGGCGGCGGAGAGCAGGGGCGGCCTGGCGGGCTCGGTGATGGTGAGCGACGCCTTCTTCCCCTTCCGCGACGCGGTGGACCTCGCCATCACGGAGGGAGTCACCGCCATCGCGCACCCGGGCGGCTCCCTGCGGGACTGGGAGTCCATCGAGGCGTGCAACGAGGCCGACCCGCCCGTGGCAATGGTGTTCACCGGCCAGCGGGCCTTCAAGCACTGACGGGCCGACATACGGCATCCCACGTTCGGGATTTGCAAAACCGCTTTCCATGGGGTAGAATAACCCAAGGCCCTCAGGGAGGCATTGCGATGAAAGGGAAACTGAAAGAGGAACGTGGAGCCGTATTCGTCCTCACCATGGTGATGGTCGTGCTGGCCTCCGGCCTGCTGGCCGCCATGTTCGAGAACATGCAGGCCGACACCCGGAACTCGACGCGCAAGATGCGGCGCATCTTCGCCCTCTCGTGCAGCGAGAGCGGCGTGGCGCATGCGGCGGCCGTGTTGCGGAGCTACCGGGCCAACTTCATGACTCCTCCCGCTTACGGGTCCATCACGATAAACGGCGTGAGGGTGAACTGGAGCATCGAGAACGCGGAGGATGGGGACGGCAACCCCATCCTCGTCACCACCACGGGCTCGGACGGCTTCAGGTTCATATCGAAACTCTACAAGATAAAGGCCGTGGCCTCCTACGAGGGGATAATCGGGCGTTCGGAGGCGTACATCTCGCTGGACGCCATGCCCATCTTCCAGTTCGTGATATTCTACGACTACGACCTCGAGGTGCTGCCCGGCCCCACCATGCACCTGGTGGGAAGGGTGCACACCAACGGGGACCTCTTTACCGGCTGCGGCGGCAACCTCTGGTACGACGACGCCACCATAAGGGCCGTGGGCAAGGCCTGGCGCGACAGGAAGGACAAGCCCGGCCACGTCTCCGGCGGTGGCGTCAAGATCAACGGCACGCCCTGGCCCCCCACGCACGATTCCGACTGGACGGGCCACTATGAGGGCGAGGAGATGGACTTCGCCGAATACGCCCTCGCCCGTTGGGACGGAGCGCTCAAGACCGGCGCGCACGGCGTCAGCCGCATCGAGCCGCCCGAGATAGGGAGCATTCAGCCCTACGTGCCCAACCCCAACGGCGACGGCGATTACACCTACAATCCCTCCACCGGCAAGTACGTGTACACGCCCGGCACCGGCGACTACGACAAATCCTACTACCACGAGAACGCCGACGTGGTGATAATCGACAACAAACTCTACGTGGAAGGCGTGCTCATAGACCCGCCGCCCTCCGGGGTCATCGTCGAGAAGACGTTCTTCGACGGGCGCGAGGAAAAATACGTAAAGACCACCGATATAGACATCGAGAAGTTGAAGGACACCTCCGTTACGGTCAACGGGCACACGAGGACCCTCTGGCCTCAGAACGGGCTCATCTACGCTTACCGCACGGACGCGAAGGTCACGCAGCCGAACGGCATCAGGCTCGTGAACGGCAAGGAACTCGGCGGGAAGCTCACGGTGGTGACGCCCGATCCCCTCTTCATCTGGGGCGATTTCAACACGGTGAACAAGAAGGGCGCCGCCGTCATCTGCGACGCCATAAACCTGCTCTCCAACGCCTGGGACGACAGCAAGAGGAACAACACCCTCCCGACTGCCTCCAACACCACCTACAACGTGGCGATAATGAGCGGCCCGGCTTACGAGACGGAGGAGGGCAGGTACAACGGCGGGTTCGAGAACTTCCCGCGCTTCCACGAGAGGTGGAGCGGAAGAACGGCCAAGATCCGCGGCTCGTTCATCGGCACGTGGTACTCCCAGGTAGCGAAGGGCAAGTGGATTTGCGGCAGCGACAACTACACCCCTCCGAAACGCAACTGGAACTTCGATCCCGACCTGCTCGACCCGGACTTCATGCCGCCCTTCACCCCGCAGGCCTACGAGGTGCGCACCATAGCGTGGTGGCGCACCGGCAAGCTGCCTTACTCCATCTTCGTGAACGAGTAGGCGTTTGCTTGACGCCGGGGCAAGGGGCGTTAGAATACCCGCGTTCGACGCAGCACCACGGGGAGGTGGCAGAGTGGTCGAATGCGGCGGCTTGCTAAGCCGTTGTACGGTCAATACCGTACCGCGGGTTCGAATCCCGCCCTTCCCGCCAGGAAATCAGCGGCCACGAGCCGGTCGCCCGCCCGCGAGGGCGGGCTTTTTCGTTTGAGCTATCGGAGGCGAGAATGGAAAGACGCCCCATCGTGCGCCACACCGACGAGACCGAGCCCCTGCCCTGTCCTCTCGGGACCACGAGGCGCGTGGTAACCGGCGGCGAGGGCGGCGTGGCGAACGTGCACGTCATCACGGTGGCCGGCGGCCGCCCCCACTACCACGAGGGATACGACGAGGTTTACTACTTCCTCTCCGGCGAGGGGACGCTCCGCATGGGCGGCGAAAATCACGCCGTGAGAAGGGGAACGGTGGCGGTCATCCCGCGCGGGACGGTGCATTCGCTGGAATCGTCGGGTGAAGCGCCGCTCGAGTTCGTCATCTTCGGCGTCCCCCCCATGAGCGCGGACGATCCCCGCTTCACGCCCCGCAGGCCCGAGACGCCGGAGGACGGCCCTTGCTCGTGAGCGCGAGCAGGCGCACCGACATACCCGCCTTCTACGCCGAGTGGTTCGTCTCGAGGGTGCGCGAGGGGTGGTGCCTCACGCGAAACCCGTTCCGCCCCTCCCTGCTCTCGCGGGTGTCCCTGGACCCGGCCGAGGTGGAGGCCGTCTTCCTCTGGAGCAAGAACCCCGCCCCTATCCTCCCCTTCCTGGACGAGCTGGACGGCCGTGGCCTGCGGTACTTGTTCCTGTTCACGCTGAACGACTATCCCCCGGCGCTCGAGCCCGGCGTTCCGCCCCTCGCGGAGCGGTTGGACACCTTCCTCCGCCTCTCGGAGAGGCTCGGCGCGAGGCGGGTGGTGTGGCGTTACGATCCCATCGTGCTCTCGGAGGCGACGCCGCCCGCCTTTCACCTGGAGCGGTTCGGCGCGCTGGCGGAAGCGCTCGAGGGCAAGACGGAGCGGGTGATCGTGAGCCTGCTCGACATGTACCGCAAGACGCGCAGGCGGCTCGCGGCGGCCGGTGTGGAAGTGTGGGAGGGGGAGAAGGCGGAGAGGGAGGCGGAGCCCTTGCTCCGCTTCATGCGCGGGACGGCGGAAGAGCGTGGGATGGAGATACAGAGCTGCGCGGAGGGAAGCCTGTTTGCGGGGGCCGGAATACCGCCCGGCGCGTGCGTGGACGCCGGGCTCGTGCGGCGGATATGGGGGATTTCCGCTCCGGGGGGCAAGGACAAGGGGCAGCGTCCGGCGTGCCTTTGCTCGCCCTCCCGCGA